>CAZHQB010000006.1:0-32891 GCA_964534895.1 uncultured Micavibrio sp. | reverse complement strand
AAATAGATGAAGACAATCAATTAACACATTTAACATTAAAAGGAATTCTTTCAACAGATAAGTTGGTGGCTGATGAGGTGGAGACAAATGTACTTACTATAAAGGATGATGTAACACAAGAAGATGAAAATGGTGATGAGGTCAATGCTGCATCTGTTGGGACTGTAATTATTCCTGCTGGAAAAGTTGAAGTTAAAATCAAAAGTACAAAAGTTAAACAAGATAGTCGTGTGTTCATAACTATAAAAGATGCTACTAGTATTGTAGTGGCGCAAGTAAAAGAAATTGTTGAAGGTGAATTTACTATTGAAATCAATAAAATTCTTGATGATGAACTGAGTGTGGATTGGTTTGTAATTAATTAGGAGATATTAATAGAACCGTAGAATTTTATTAGTCAATAATTTTGTAGTTGTTTCGTTTTGTAAATATTTTTATCTTGAATAGATTAAAGGTATTTGCAGTTCCTTTAAAAGGTTGTTGTTTTTTGTTATTTGTGTGATAATATGTGTTGTGAAGTGCCATTCTAGCTCAGTTGGTAGAGCAACGCACTCGTAACGCGTAGGTCATCGGTTCGATTCCGATGGATGGCTCATATAATTAATTGATAGTTTATAATTTTTGTAAAGTATGCGTGAAGTGATTGAAAAAATAAAAGAAATAAAAGTTAAGCTCCTGCAGTTGCAGGACTCTCTTTGACATTGAAAATAAAAAACATAAAATAATCCAAAATGAGATACTATCATCCGAGATGGGTTTTTGGGATGATCAAAATAAGGCAAAAGTAATTATGCAAGAATTGGAGAATTTGCGTGATGAAGTTGATAATTTTACAAAGTTGCAAGTGGATTCTGATGAGTTAATGGAATTGTGTGGGATTGCTGAATCTGATGAGGAATGGAAACAAATCAATATGCAAATGTTGCATTTGCAAAAACAAGTAGAAAAATTAGATTTTTATACTTTATTTGATGGTGAATATGATATTAAAGATGCCATTGTGACAATTCATACAGGAGCAGGTGGTATTGATGCTCAAGATTGGTCTGAAATGCTTTTGCGGATGTTTATTAAATGGGCTGAAGTTCATAAATTTAAGGTAATAATATTAGATAAAGTAATTGGAACAGAAGCTGGTATAAAAAGTGCCACAATTGAGATTAGTGGCAAATGGGTATATGGTTATATGCGGGCAGAATCTGGTGTACATAGACTGGTAAGATTATCGCCATTTAATTCTGATAATTTGCGTCAAACATCATTTGCTCGTGTTGATGTTATGCCAATAATAGAAAAAATTGAAAAAGTTGAGATTAATCCTGATGATTTGAGAATTGATACATACAGAGCCTCAGGTGCTGGAGGACAACATGTGAATACAACAGATAGTGCTGTACGTATAACACATATACCGTCAGGGATAGTGGCTCAATGTCAGAGTGAAAGATCACAAGCTCAAAATAAAGAACATGCAATGAAAATGCTGAAAGCTAAATTGCACAGGAAATTTTTAGATGAGCAAGAGGCTAAAAAAAGGGAATTACGTGGAGAAGTGAAGGAGGCAAAATGGGGTAGTCAAATTTGTTCGTATATATTACATCCATACAAAATGGTAAAAGATCATCGTACTAAATATGAGACTCCACAAGTTCAAGATGTATTGAATGGAGATATCGATAAATTTATTATGGCATTTTTACGAATGAAATAGTATGGTATAATAAATAAGTTGAAGGATTATAAAATTAAAAATTTATGAAATTAATTAATTTGGAACAGTTATCAAAAGAATATCTTGATGGTTTTGTTGCATTGGATAATATTAATTGCGCAATTGATCAGGGGGAATTTGTTTCTTTGGTGGGATCTAGTGGCGCAGGTAAATCAACATTACTTAAGATGATTTATGTAGAAGAATTTCCAACTGAAGGTACTGTGTATTTTGGTGGACGGAATGTTGCAGATATTAAGCGAAAAGTATTACCACATTTTCGACGTAATTTTGGGACGGTATTTCAAGATTTCAAATTATTGTCACAAAAAACTATTTTTGAAAATGTTGCTTATACGTTAGAAGTGCAAGGAAAGTCAGATGTTCAAATTGAAGATGAGGTGCATAATATATTACGCATTGTTGGAATGGAGAATAAGGCTCACAAATATCCGCATCAAATTAGTGGGGGAGAACAACAAAGAGCTTCTCTTGCTAGAGCAATTATTCATAGACCTCGGGTACTTATTGCAGATGAGCCTACTGGAAATTTAGATCCCATTTCAGCATTGGATATTGTAAAGCTATTGCTAAAAATTAATTCTTTTGGGACAACTGTTATTTTGGCAACACACGATAAATCAATTGTTGATAAACTAAATCGACGAGTAATCCTTATGGATAAAGGTCGTATTATAAGAGATGATATCCATGGTAAATATATTATTAGTGGGTAGAATTTTTTAAGTTATATAATTCTAAGTTATAAAAAATTTATGAAAACAATTAAATTGGTGCGTGTATTACGGGAAGGTGTGCAAAATTTTTATAGAGATAAATGGTTGACGTTAGCGACAATTATTATTATGACATTATCTCTCTATTTGATAGGAGTTGCTATTTTTTTGGGATTTGGTGTGTTGCATGTAATTGATTCCGTAGAAAATAGAATTAATATTAGTATGTATTTTGATTTTACTGTTCCAGAAGAAAAAATACTTGAGATAAAGAAAGAGATAGAAGAAAAATCGATTAAACAGATAGAATCAATTACATACATCTCTCGTGATCAGGCATTAAAAGATTTTTTGAAGCGAGAAGGGGATAGTAAGGAAATCCAAGAAGCTTTAGATATGATAGGAGAAAATCCATTACCAGCATCGTTAGTTATTATGGCTCAGTCTACCACTGATTATAGCAGTATTGATAAATATTTACATCAAGAATATGATGAATATATTATGAATACCAATCTTGAAAAAAATAGGGCAGTAATTGATGAATTACAGCGATTCATACTTTTTATACGTAATGGAGGAATAGTGCTTGGCATAATTTTTGCAATAATTGCTGTTTTAGTTACTCTCAACACTGTGCGCATGAGTCTGTATGCACATCGTAAAGAATTTGAGGTAATGCGTTTAGTGGGAGCATCTAATTTATATGTCAAAATACCAACATTAGTAGAGGGAATATTGTATGGATTTGTTAGCGCAATTTTAGCTTCAATTTTTCTTGTAATTACAATTTTTGCTGTTAATCCTTTCGCAAAACAAATTATTGAAAATATAAATGTTGTAAGTTTCTATAGTAAAAGTATGATACAGGTTATAGTAGTAATAATTTTATTTGGTGCCATATTGGGTTTTGTGAGTAGTTTTCTCGCAGTACAACGATATTTGGAAAAATAAACTGAACAAAAATGAGTTTTTGTAATATTAAAACAATATTTAAATATTGTTTTTTATTTGATATAAAATAAAATATAATAAAAAATAATCACAGAATGACCAAGATTCTTTTTAAGTAGGGTATTTATTATGTAGAAATGTTTTAGAGATACATTTCAGGATTTACAGTAGCCCCTGTTGGTATATAGACACCAGAGACTTTTGAGGATTCTACAACGGCAAACGTAGTTGCAGCAAATACACTAAAGTGTAGATGTGGTCCAGTAGAGAATCCAGTGCTACCCATTTTGCCAAGTGTTTCACCTTGTTTAATTTTTTCACCACGAGAAACTTTTACAATACTCAGATGTCCATATAAGGTAACAAGTCCATTTCCATGGTCAATAGCGACCCACTTACCATACCCATAACGTCCCATATTTCCAGTAGCTTTAATTTTGCCATTTGCAGGAGCTATGATACTTTTTGACCCTTGGGCTACAAAATCTATGCCATTGTGAACACCTCCTTTGTAATGAGATGAAAATGATGTTTTGCCATAACCTTGTGTTATGATAAAAGGTTTTTTAAAGGGAAAGTTGAAATCGGCCTTGCTTTTACTAGGGAGATCTGAAAAAGAGAAATTTCCAATTTGGTTGGTCGAGAGGCTACTAATTTCTTGTTGAATAGCTAGTTGTTCTTCAAGCACCTTTGATAATCTAGTTTGGTATTTATTTTTTTCAATATTAACTTGACTTGCAAGTACACGTTTGTAGTTTTTAGATCCTTGAAGATATTCACCACGTTTTTCTAATTCATACTTCGCATCTTTTATTCGTTTTGATTTATTTTCTAATTTTTCTTGATCTTTTTTTAATTTTTGTTGTTCATCATGTATGGTTTTTACAAAGCGTCCAACCCTAGAAGTTGCATATGAAATATTATCTTTGTGTGAGATATTATTGTTATTTGAGATATTGAGTAAAGCAAAGTATTTTGTATCTTCGGAGTCATTTTGATATTTTTCACGAAGAAATTGTTTAAGAATTGTTTTTTGTAATGAGATGTGGCTTTCTTTTTGTTCGATTTCTTGTTTTGTACGGTTAATTTCATTTGATAAATTTTTTATTTCATCCTCAGTTTTTTGGATAGTTTGTCGAACTTGAAAATTTTCATTATCTATTTTTTTGATCTGAGCATTTATAATGGCCTGTTCTTTTTGTTTTAAATTTATGATGTCACGATATTTTTCTTCTTTTTTTTCAAGTTTTTTTAGATCATTTTGCTTGTCATTTATGACATCATTTACTTTTGGGGCATCCTGTTCATTAGTAGCGAGAACAATATAAAGTCCTTGGAGCAATGATAAAGATACACATATAATGAGTAATGTGGTGATATTTACGATATTCTTTTGTAATGAATTTTGTGACATAATATATACATTATACCAAAAAAGTGAATAATATTCCAATTAAATGAATCTACATTCAATAATTAAACGCAATACTTTTATAAATCTGTGTAGGAGTGAGGTTGTATTTTGGTTTGTAATGTTTACCACATCCGTCGCATTTTTTCAAACATGTGAAACTGGTTACAAACCAGTTTCTGCAATAATTTTAAGTGTTGTAATTAATTATTGGACTTAGCGAATTAATCTTTGGAAGATTTGTTTTGACAAAATAAATTAAGCATGTATAATTACAAATATATTTTAAAAATATTTTGTTTATATGCAAAAACAAATAAGAATAAGTAGGTATTATTATTTTTGGTTTGTGAGTCTCTTTTTTAAAAGAGATTGGTTTGTTTTTGCTTGTAATAATATAAGATAAACATAAAATATTATTAGTAAATGCAAATCAATCTCAATAACGGGATTGATTTTTTTGTTTATAATTTTTATAACTTTAGGAGGAGTATTGTGTCTACCACAAAAAAAATTATCAAAAGAAAAAGTAATAATGGTAAAAAGGGGAAAAATATAAAATCAAATCCTAAATCGAATCATCCTGGATATGCTGATTTTGGTCCAGAAATATTACCAAAGGAAAAAGGGAGTATGTCTTTAGGCTGGTAAAATGTAAACATGTCATGTGGATTGTAATGTCAATCCACATGATAATATAATAAATATTATTAGATATTCTATTGAAATATTATAAATAAGTTAATATAAAGTATTATCATGAATAAAAAAATTATTACACTTGGACCTGAATTTAGTTACTCGTATAATGTTGCACATAAATATTATACAAAAAAAATAAATATACAATTAATAGATACAATTGATGCTGTATTTGAAAATATTAATAAAAATACCAATGGCATAATACCGATAGAAAATATGTTAAATGGCTCTGTGCGTGAAACATTTTTCAAATTACAAGAAGGTGGTATTTACATTGTGCGTGCTTTTGATTATTCTGTGGATCATGTTTTAGCATCTCAGCACAATAAATTTAATATTATAATGTCACATGTTCAAGCATTAGTACAGTGTAGTAAATATTTGGATAAATTTCGTAGTAAGGGCGTTGAAATTATTGAAACCACTTCAACTTCGCAAGCAATGAGTGTAGCAGCTAGCAATGCAAATATTGCAGCTATTGGTAGTTTGGAGGCGACAAAATTTTATAATTTGAATATTATAAAAAATAAGATTAGTAATAAACAAAATAATATTACTAGGTTTATTGAAGTTAGTAAAAATAAAAAACAAATTAATGGGAAAAAAACTTCTATAATTATAAAGCCTCAATTTGACCGTTCTGGATTGTTGTTTGAGATATTATCTATTTTTAAAATCAAAAATATTAATCTTACAAAGATTGAATCTATACCGACAGGTTTTAAAATGAATGATTATATTTTTTATTTAGATTTAGATGGTTGTGGAAAGGATAAAAATATGGTAGAAGCTTTTGATTTTTTAAATACGTTTGTGGATGTTATAATTTTAGGTAGTTATAATATTGATAAATAAAATTATGTTTAATAAAAATTTAATAGTATATTTAAATGGTGAATATGCAAAACTGAAAGATGCTAATATTTCACCTATGACTCATGGACTTCATTATGGTACTGGTGTTTTTGAGGGAATCAGAGCTTATAAAATTAAAGATGGAATTGGTATTTTTAGATTGCAGGAACATGTAAATAGACTGTTTTATTCTGCTGAAAAATTGGGATTAGATATTAAAGAAAATAAAAAAGAAATTACTCAAGTATGTAAATCTTTAGTTATTAAAAATAATTTAGATTCAGCTTATATTAGACCGCTTATTTACTTTGATGAATCTGCTCTAGGTATGAGGATTGGTATGAATGAGACAAATATTTTTGTAACTGCGTTTTCGTGGCCTAAATATTTAGCAAAAGAAGTAAATGTAAAAGTATCTCCATTTGCTAGAATTTCAGAAAAAAGTACAGTATGTGATGCAAAAATTTCTGGTCATTATACTAATTCATTTATGGCGTCAGTAGATGCAAAAAATACTAATTATGATGAGCCGTTATTATTAGATCATAGTGGAGCAATTGCAGAAGGTTCTGTGGCTAACATATTTTTTGTAAGTGACAAAAAATTATATACACCACAAAAAGGCAAAATTCTTCCAGGCATTACTAGACAAACTATTATGGAATTAGCTATTAGATTAGGATATGAAGTAATAGAAAAAGAAATTTTTCCAAAGGATTTAGTATATTATAAAGGAGCATTTTTTACTGGCACTGCATCAGAAGTGACTCCAATTAAAAAGATTGCATTAGGTAATGATGAGGTAGTTAATTTTAATGTGCGAAATGTTAGAGAATTACAAAATGCATTTGCTCAAATTATTTCAGAAAATAATATAGATAAGGAAAGATGGTTTGATATGATTTAGTTTGTGTTATTTATTTGATAATAAATTCAACATTGGAGTTTTGCGTATCAAAAATGGCAAAGGATATCTCATTATCTGGATATATTGCTAATTTTCCAGGATTAATAATTGAAATATTTCCAATTTTTTCATTTCTTTTATAATGAGTATGACCATGGAACACTGCGTCATAATCAAGTGTTTTAGCTGCATTTTCTGCGAGTTCTGGATAATGTGTAATAAAAATTCTTTTGGTATCTATCTCAACTTCGTAAAACGGTTTATTTGCAAAAGAAATATAGGGGTTTTTATTATTTGAAACTTGTAACATTGATTGTTTGTCGCCATCGCAGTTGCCCCATACAGCATATATCGGAATAGTGTCAACTTGTAATCTTTCAATTACATAAGATGATGTATAATCTCCAAGTGTAAAAATATATGAAATATCTTTATTTTTAATTTGGTTTAATGTCCAATTTAAATTGTCTATCTGATCATGAATATCAGAAATGATGGCTATTTTCATATTTTTGTTTTTATGTGAATAACTTAGTGCATTTAATAGTTGTTCATATATTCGAGATATAATTTTGAAAGTTGTTGTGTTATTGGTCCGGGTTTGCCTGTGCCAATTTTTGTTATATCAATTTTCGTGATAGGTAAAATATCTTTTGCTGATCCCGTAATAAATATTTCATCTGCATCCAGGAGTTCCTTTACGCTTATATTTTGTTCAAGTACAGGTATGTTATTTTTCTTTGCAAGTTTAATGACTGTTTTGCGTGTTATACCAAGTAAAATATTTTCTTTAGGTGTTAGTAATTTATTGTTTTTAATAATAAAAATATTTGCTGTTGTACATTCCAAGACCTTATTTTTATAAGTATATAATATTTCGATAGCATTTCTGCGGTTTTTTTCTTTTTGTTTTTTAATAGCCTCTATATAGTTTGTAGTTTTACTTGCATAATTATCTCTTGCAAATTTATGAGTGATAAGTTTACCCCCATTTTTATATAACTCTTTTGATGGTAATAATTTTTTGATATCATGAATTAGAATGTAGAAAGTTGGTGTATTCGATAATGTAATGCCATTTTCACTTATACCAGCTGTTAAAACTGTACGAATTGCTGGATTCTTATATGGATTTTTTTTGATGAGTTCTTGAATTATTCGAGTATAGTTTCCTTTTGTGATAGGAATTGTAAGTTTTAAGGACTTTGCACTTCTATTGAGTCGTAACCAATGTTCATGTAGTAAAAAGGGCTTACTATTTGTAGTACACATAAAATCAAAAATTCCATAACCTCTTAGAATGCCGAGGTCATAAAGATTTATGGATGCATCTTTTTCTTCAATAATTTTTCCATTTAAATAACAATATTTTTTCATATTTATAAAATATAAAGATTAAAAGGAAATTTAATTATACTATTATTGACAAAAGTATGCAAGTGAGGTACAGTATAATGAACCTAAAAAAGTTATTTAACAATAACAAATAAAAGGGGGTAATTATGTTGATAAGATGCAAAGAAGACTGTAGTGGTCTTGTAAATGAGGATATATTCTTTCCTCTGCAAATAGCGCCACATTGTTTTACTAATGTACATTCTTGTGGCATGTGTGGAAGAGTGTATATTTTATCAGGTAATAAAATATGCTCTTTTTTAGAAAGACTATATTTTAAAGAGCAAAGAAAATATTTAATTAATGGAAAAATTGTCAATAAAACATGAGGAGCTAATAAAAATGAAATGCACAAAGCAAGGTTGTGAGGGTCGTGTCCTGGTTTCGAATAGGACTCAAATAGAGATAGAGGATGCCTATTTCCCAAATGTTATTCCATGTGATATGTGTGGCAGACTTCATTGTTTGCAAGGAAATGAAGTTGCAAAGTGTCCAGTTGTAGTTATGCTGGACAATAATAAAGTGCCATATATAATAGATGGTAAAGTTGAATATCGCTAGTGCTTAAAATAGTGCCTACCAGCAGAAAATCTGCTTCGGTAGGTTTTTTGTTTGTTTAAAATTCAGTTGGCCCTATGGGACGAAGTTCGAACGGTTTTAAATTAAGGTGTTTGTTGCAAATAATCCTATTATGTATTCTACTAGCTACGGGGAGGACCTTTAAAGTATTGACAAATTATTTGATATATGCTATTATTCTGAGTTAGGAAAAATCCTATAATTTAATAAGCTAAATTTAAAGGAGGATTTAGAAAATGGGAGCAGATGTTCATGAGATTAAGGTTCTAGATTTAAAAAATGAAGAAGGTTCAATAGTTGTTTTAATTCAATCTTGGAAAAAACCCACTAAAAAAGTTGTTGATGAAACTCTCGTAGAGGGACTTAGGGCTGAGCCAATGTATCATAATCCGTATTGTCGAGGGCTTATTAAAGTCGTCAAAATTACGGATTGTAAGCAGATTTTATTTTGTGAGGGGTGTGGTTTAAGGCTTGAAATCATTAACGCCTCAGAAGTGAAGACAATTAAAGATTTGCGTAAATGTGTTTGAGATATAACCTACCAGCAGAAAATCTGCTTCGGTAGGTTTTTTGTTTAAACAAAAAATGTTAGCTCTATGGAATGAGGTTCGAACGGTTTTAAATTAATATGTTTGTTGTAAATAATCCTATTATGTATTCTACCGTCTATGGGGATTACTAAAAATAAGCTGGACAAAATAGTAATAACGTGTTATGATTTCATATTATGTTTTTTTAACAATAATATAAATAGGAGAGGACAAAATGAAACAGTACAAAGGTACATATCTAGGGATGTCACCAACTGATGAATCAGCTATTGGGCTGGGTGAAATTGAAATTGAAATTACAGATACTTATGTCAAATTATGTATGGCAGGAGGCTTGCGTCTTGAGGAAGTGCAGTGGAATCTTAATGATTTTGAACAAATGTCGCCTGAAGAAGTGGCTCCTCAATACCCAAATGAAGCCGGGCAAATGTTTGTAGGCTTTAAGCATAAAGAGTGTAAAAGTGTTGAATTTCTTTTATGCAAAAAACCAAGATTTCGTGATTTTGATTTGATGTTGCGTGGTGGACTTGGTGATTGCTTAGGACCAACGCTACTGTGGAACAAAAAGAGATTCTTACATTTTGCAGTAGTTAAAATGTATTTGCGAATGTGCGATATTCGCACAAAAGGTGGTATACCTCTTTTGAAGAGAGGTGGATTAACCAAATAATATTAAAGACATAAAGAAGGGAGAAAAAACTGATGAAAGTTATTCTGAAGGGTGGAAGTGCTGAAAAAAATGAAGAAATCAAAGTTTTTTTTATGACACATATTTTGCCAATCCTTGATTTTGGGATTGCCATTGAGACATCAGATGCTGTTATTACTGTTTATGAAAAACAGGAAGGAGGAGTTGATAAATATGTCGACCCTACCGCTGAAGTGATTGTTGAGCTTACTGAAGAAGCAAGAAATCTTGCCAAGGATGGAGAAGTAGCTGATATTGTGCTGAAACAAAGAGCTGGAAAGTTCTACGATGAGGCACAGGCAATTATGGAAATTGAGAGGTTAAGCCCACCGTTCTCGATTGAATATTATTCTTGTCGATACACACCGCCAAATATGTAAATCATATCAACCTACCAGCAGAAAATCTGCTTCGGTAGGTTTTTTGTTTTATATAAAAATTCAGTTGGGCTGGTAGGATTCGAACCTACGCATGACGGGACCAGAACCCGTTGCCTTACCACTTGGCTACAGCCCATTTTGACACGTGCTTTTGTGTATTATACATTATTTTTTATAAAAAACAAGGATTGACAGAAATGTATATTTTGAGTAGTCTTAAATGAAATATTAAGAATTGTAATTTAATAATTGTATATAACAGGGGAGAATGTTATGTTAGCAAAGATAAAGAAGATACTTGCGGCAAGTGAAAATAGGGAGAGTTTTTTTGCTCGTGTTGAGCGATATCATTCTAAATATGCTCCAAGACGTAAACTTTTTGCAGATAGTAAATATAGTGAAAATGAATATGAGTTTATTGAAAGAGCTTATAACGATGGAAAAAAAGCTGTTGAGGGTATTAAAAGAGAAAATGGTGAGCGTTATTTTGAGCATATGCGTGCGGTGGCTATCATTTTAATTGATTATCTTTTTATTTTTGAGCAAATTAATTTAAGGATATCAGCTTATAAGATTTTAGCAGCATCTCTTTTGCACGATGTTGTGGAAGACTGTCCTGAATGGAATTTGAATCGTGTCAAACAAGAATATGGTCGTGAAGTTGCATGGCTGTTGGATTATGTATCCAAACGTCCAAAGTCTGATTATAATGGAGATACAGAAGCACAATTAAAGTTTTATCATAATCGTTTCGCGACTGCGCCAATTGAGTTTTTTCTAATTAAGTTAGCTGATAGGCTTCATAACCAGATAACTTTGTGGTGTTGTGATCCTGATAAAATTCGTAGGAAAATGCTTGAGACACTTAAATATTATATTCCTTGGGCAAGAAAATTAAATATTTTGCCTCATGAATTAGAAGCTACGACAAATAATTTTGAGGAGAGATTGCAGATACACACAAGGCAATGCGATATCCGATGATTGTTATACAAGTAAAGAAAAGTATTTTCTTTACTTGTTTTTTGACTAGTTATAGAATTATTGACATAATAATAAGTATTAGATTAAATTAATGTTAAATTGGTTATGGATAATAAAATATTATCAGACAAAGAATATGATATGTCAGATAGTGAAATGAATAGCTATATAAATTTTTTGTTAGGTTTAACAGAAAAAGTTATTGATGCAGTACACACTGTAGATAATCATGCTAATGTAATGATAGGTATTAACACCGGTATTTTTGTATTGGTAGTTTCTAAATTATTTGAAAGTGATGTGCTTAGGTTGACTTTAGGTGTTGTGGCAATATTCTCTGCAATTTCTGGGCTTTTAGCAGTATTTGCTACTAGGGTGCCACGTTTTTTTATTAAACGAAAGTATGATAAAAGCATTCTTCATGCAAAACAAATTGCTAAATTTGAATCTGCTACAAAGTATTCGGATGAATTACAAAAAATTACTCAAACTAAAGATGAGTTGTTTAGGCAACATTCATTAGAAGCATATAATCTTTCTAAATATTATTATGTACCAAAAAGACGAATATTAACATTGTCTAGATATGTATTTATTTTAGGTGTAATGACTAGTGGCATGTTTTTACTTTTGGAAAAGATACATTGGTTTGTGCGTTAAAAAAAATTATTATTATGAATATTGAAGGTATTTTTGCAATTGATAAACCAATTGGAATTTCATCGCAACGTGCTGTACAAATTGTAAAATATTGGGCACGCAGGCAAACTGAAAATAAAAAGATTAAGGTTGGACATGCTGGCACCTTGGATCCGTTAGCTACGGGTGTTTTAGTTATTGGGATTGGGCGTGAGCATACAACAAAACTAGATACAGTAGTAGCAAGTGAAAAAGAATATATTGCAGATATCAAATTGGGAGAAAATAGTACAACTTGTGATGCAGAGGGAAAAAAAATAATTGTTAATAAAAATAAAAAACCAACACAGCTTGAAATTGAAGAAGTGTTAAAAAATTTTGTTGGGAATATAGAACAAATACCACCAATGTATAGTGCTATCAAAATAAATGGTCAAGAAGCATATAAAAGGGTGCGTCGAGGAGAGAATATTGAAATGAAAAAACGTAAAATTAATATTAAGAAAATTGAAATTTTGTCATATGAATATCCATTGTTGAAAATTAATATAGTATGTGGCAAAGGGACATATATTCGTTCACTTGCAAGGGATATTGGTAAAAACTTAAATACAGGAGCTTATTTATCGGGATTGGTACGGACACGTGTGGGTGATTTTGTGCTTGCAGATGCACGAAATATGAAAGAATTTAGTATGCGAATTGCAATACATGCTTCTGAGCTTGATGTTGAGCGTATAGATGGTACAAGAGTGTATATTAATGAATTATTAAAACGTTTTGGTGATTTGGCAGTTGATGATAATTTTTATATTTATCATCGGGATAATTTTAATAAAAGCTTAATTCCTCCAAAAAAAACAAATTATCATATAAAAATATTATCCAATAGTCCGTTGTGGACTCAAACACGTTTTGCTTGGGATATTTGGAGGGAGAAACCGGATGTGCTTTGGATGCCATTGCACGATATGCCTTTTTTGCATAGTCCAAAAACTAAAGTGATTGCGACAATTCATGATTTAGCATTTAAAATATTTTCAGAAACATTTCCAAGGGGTGATGTGCGTAAACTTAATTTTCTAACTAATAATACTGTAAAGAGAGCAGAACACATAATCACTGTTTCAAAAGCAACTAAAAGAGATTTGTTACATTTTTATCCATCATTAGATTCACACAATATTACAGTTGTGCCACTTGGCATAAATATTAATGATTGGCAAAGAGATATTAAAGGTTTTGTAGTAAATAAAACTTTAAAAAATAATGAAATTAAAAAAAATGAATATTTAATAAGTGTAGGGGCAATTCAACCACGTAAAAATTTAAAAGTGCTCATTGATGCTTTTGAAGAAATAAAAAAAACATATTCAAAAATGAAATTAGTTTTAGTTGGAGGTAATGGATGGTTGTGGCAAGATACACATGAATATGCACAAAAAAGTAAATATGCTAAGGATATTGTATTTACGGGAGGAGTTAGTTTTTTGGAAGTTCAAATTTTGATGCAAAATGCTAAACTTTTCGTTTTTCCATCACTTTATGAAGGGTTTGGTATCGCAGGTTTAGAAGCTTGTGCTGCGGGTTTACCTGTAGTGGCATCTAATAATTCTAGCATTCCAGAAGTTTTGGGAAATGCAGCAGAATATTTTAACGCTAAAAATTCTAGTGAATGTGCACAAAAAATAATAAAAGTATTGAATAACAAAGAATTACAGAATCAAATGTGTAAGCGGGGTTATAAGCGTGCACAAAAATTTACATGGGATAAATGCGCAAAGAAGACATTAAGAGTATTAAGAAATATATAGAATAAACATAATTATTCGGTATGTTTTGTATGCAAAATTTCAAGAAACAATGTATTAATCAAAAAGAAAATAATTATTGAAAATAATACAATAATAATATCAAAAAGATATGAATATTTAGAACCAGCTATTAAAACAAATATTATAAATAAAAATGAAACTATCATTCTAGTTCTTTTTTTTTGTTTTATTATTGGTGTATAAATATTTTGTTTTTGAGCAGTCAGTGAAATTAGGAGTATAATCGAAAAAGCATAAAAAAATAGAGTTAGTGGAGAGATATAAAAACTAATAAGTCCAGGAAGTATTGTTTCTGAGATAAGAAAAAAAATAATGATAGATAATAAAATAAGAAAAATGTCGGAAAGTATTTTATATGTAATAGGATTTTTGATTAGTTTTTTAATTTGGTACATAAAATTAATTGTAATTAGTGTTAAATTTGCGTTTAATAGCTTCGATACGAGATTGCAGAGACTTTTTATTTAGTGTTGTAAAAAGTTTAATTTTAGAATTTTGTATTTGAGTATTTGGTGCATCTTTTAATATAAATTGATATGTATTACCTGGAAATGTACTAATATTATTTAGAGAGACTTTGCATTTATATTGTCGAGGAATAATTGTTTTTTTGAGTGTGCAATGTGTTGTTGTTGTACGAGATGTCTCAGTTACGATAATAGCATGTTGTTTGGCTTTAGCAGTCAGAGGAATTTTGTTGAGTAAATTATTGTCAAATATAAAAATTTTGTTACTATCGGTAGTATAAAATAATGTTCCAGGTGGATGACTACTTCTAACAGTAAATAATTTTGCATTTTTGTGTATAGAACGTTCCTCACTATTAGTTTTTAATACATTATCAAAATTATAACCAAGTGTTAGAAATGTTCTTTCATCTTGGATAGGATGCTTTTCATTACCATCTATAACGTATATACTACTTTTTGATGAAATGAGTGTGGCTGGTGCAAAGCCTGTTATATCTAAAGAAGAATTGTTAGTTAGTGTATTTTGTGGTGCATTTGGTAAAATAATATTATTCTTAAATAAATAAGATTCAAATGCCTTTTTACTTATAAATTTATATAACTCATTTTGTTTATTTAGATATTGAGTATCATTAAATTCATATGTTTTTACCTTATAGCGATTATATTTTTTTGAGTTTATGGGAGACAAGAAAGCAAGATATGATTTTTTGATAAGAAGTGTTGTATTCTGTGGTAATTTTGGTGAATTTTTGGGCAAGGTTATAGTGAGTTCTGCTTTGTTATAATCACCTTGTGTAAATATATGAAAACTTGTTCCATCATTAGATTCATATGGCGTTGATATTGTATTTGCAAGAGAATGTATAGAATTTTTGAAATTAAATATTTGTGTTGGAAATATAATTTCCTTTATAAACAGAATAAATATAATAAAAAATATACAAAATAAAAATGAGCGTATTAGATTATACTGTATTTTTTGAATATTGTTTAATTGTACATAATTAGTGATATCAAACATTGCTTATTTTTTTAATTCATAGATTGTGCCTTCAACTGTAATTTTTTGTTTTTGCGGAAAAATTGGTAGAAATGTTTTTATTTCTGAAGATGGCAGTTGATTTGTATGTATTATATATTTAGTAATATATCTCATTTTATTGTGGAGTATATCGGTATATATTTTTTCATTTTGATTTGACGTGATTAGAAAGACATGTTCAAAAGCATCTGTGTTTATTTTATCAAAGTCATGAGGATTAAAAAAATAAACTGCTCGTTTATGATTTAATCTAAGTGGATTTGTAATCATACTCCAACCATTACCCATAGCATTTTTATCAACAAGTATTAAATCATTATTTTTAAAGTTTTTGGCTATTTGTGATGTTTGTGTATAGAGATTGACATTTTCTGCATAAGTAATAAAAAATATAAATGCTGGTATGTTTGTTATAAATAATATTATTATAAGTGTGTATTTTATAGTTTTATGTACAATTGTGGTAGAACGAATATAAGAAATAAAAATAACGCTGGTTAATATTGTAGCAGGCAAAAGTGCAAAAACAAATCTCCGTAACATCCATGGATGATCACTGCTAATATGTGGAAATATATAATAAATTGTAAGTGGAAATACTATAATTAGTGGTAATATAATTTTTCGGTATCGCTTATTAGAAATCGCCACTAAACTTGCTGTGCCAGCTATTATAAGTGGCAATAATAAACCATAGATGGCATATATTGAAAATAAATATGATATTTTATTCAAGAAACTAATAGAATGTGTGACATTTTGTGAAGTGCCTATCAGAACTTTTGTCATTGTGAGTATAAATGGAGAGTTCATGATAGCTACAGCACAAATAATGGTGAATAATATAGTACTAGGAAAAAATGCGTACCACCACAAATCTTTTTTGATAAATATTTGCGTAGTCCGATTATGCAATAATAAAAATAAGAATATAAAGAAAAACCAAATTCCTTCAATACGTGAAAACAATAAAAGTGATATTGTAAAAATAAATAGAATAAAATTTGTATTTGTGGTTGATTTTTTAAGTGAAAAATAAAGCGTAAGAGCACTCCAAAATAACATTGCTGTGAAATTTTCACTCAATGTAAATTTAGCAAACCATCCTATAGAAAATGATGAAAGTAAGATTGTTAGGAATGCAAACGTATAACGCTGATTAACAAATTGCATTGCTATTGATGTGATGGCTATAATAAAAGTAAATAGTAAGATAAAATTGGCAATGATAAGGCCCATTATATTGAAAATACCATAAAAACCACCAAGGTATGCAATATATGGAAGTGGAAATTGCGTAATAAGTCCGCCATCTGCTGTATAAAAGAAACCTGGAAAATTAAGGGCTTTACCATGACCATAGATATTAAAAAAAATATCACTTTCGGGGGTATGTTGGATAAGTGAATGTTGTTGTGCTAGTCGCATTGATGCTTCAGCAAGGGACCCCTGATCTCTACCAGAAAATATAGTTGGCACAGTAAAAAATGCAATAAAAAGTGAAAAACTAAAGGCTATCAAGATATAAATCAAAAAATACTTAGTTGGTTTTGTAAATGCTAAAATATTTTTTTTAAATAAGATTGTACAAATAATTAACCAAATAATCCAAATAAATATTGGATAAAAAATACCAAAAAGAGAGCTCAAAAAAGAAATCCAAGCATATAAAACAACCATAAAAATTATAGTTTGTAATATTATTTTGTCATTATTTCTTAGAATAAACATTACATTTATTATAGCCTTTGTTTATATGATTGACAAACCATATAATTTTTATTAAGTTTGTGGATCGTTCCTTAATAGTCAATAATATAAAAAATGAGAAAAAGTAAAAAAATAATGAAATTTAATATATAAAATATAAAAATTTACATAATTTTTATTTTTTGATTTTGAGGATAAATTTTATTGCAGTTTAGTTGTAGAATAATATATAAAAATTAATTAAAAAAGTGCTTATAAATCAGAAAGTCTTGCAAGTACTTTTTTATTTTGTTATTCTAGTATTATGAGAATAATTTATTTTTCTTATGAGAACTGTGATTGTAATTATAATTGGCATGATATCTTTTGTGTATTTGATAAATCCAACAGCTGGTATTTTTGAACTTATCCCAGATAATATTCCATTTATTGGAAACTTAGATGAGGCTGGGGCAATGGCTTTGCTTATTGCTGTGTTTGGATATTTTGGGTTTAATATTTCGGATTTATTTAAAAATAAAAAATAATTTTTAAAAGAAATTTATAAAATTTGGAATAATATAATTAATTGGTAAAATATATTTTATGATAAACAAAATTTTTAATAATGAGTTTTTAAGTTATGTATTATGGGGCAATTCTATTGCTGGATATATAGATGCAATATTTTATTTTGCAGTTGTATTAATTATTTTTTTTGTTTTACAAAAAATTGTTATATCAAAGATATCACGGTTAGCGCAAAGAACTTCAACAGACATTGATGATGTTGCAGTTGAATTTATGGCATCTATTAAACCACGACTTTATATTGTGTTAGCCTTTTATTTTACATTTCGTGTACTTAATCTCAGTAGTTTGGTAAGAAATATTCTTGATGTTATTGTGATAATTGTTGTTGTATTTCAAATCACTAGAATAATTCAGGTTGCTATTGAGTTTACTGCAAAAAAACTTAGTAATGATGAGCATGCAAAAAGTGCAGCACAACTATTGAGTGCAATTGCAACTATTGTGATTTGGGTATTTGCAATTATTCTAATATTGTCTAACGTTGGCATTGATGTAACTTCACTTATTGCTGGAGTTGGTATTGGAGGTATAGCAGTTGCTTTCGCTCTTAAAGAAATTTTGTCTGATTTATTTTCTTCTTTTTCAATTTACTTTGACAAACCTTTTAAGGCCGGGGATGTAATAAAGATTGGCGATGATATTGGAGAAGTGCAGAAGGTAGGTATCAAAACAACACGTATTAAAGCTCGTAGTGGAGAAGAGCTGGTCATATCAAATAAAGACCTAACATCAGCACGTGTCCATAATTAT
The DNA here is from genome assembly GCA_964534895.1 of uncultured Micavibrio sp. Lineage (GTDB taxonomy): Bacteria > Patescibacteriota > Minisyncoccia > Moranbacterales. Next base: position 14,012 of record CAZHQB010000006.1, on the reverse strand, counting down.
AAGCGTATGGAGCATAGAAATGTTAGATTTAATGTGATTGTAGATTTTAATACGCCAGCACAAAAATTAAGATTAATTCCAAAAAAGATTGAAAAAATTATTTCTAAATTAGATGATACAGAGTTAGTGCGCGTACATTTGAAAGAGTTTGGAGAATGGGGCTTGATCTATGAAGTGTATCACAGGATAAATTCTCGCGATTTTGCATTATATAGAGATATACAACAAGAGATTAATTTTGAAATTATGGAGATGCTTAATGATATGGGGATAGAAATAGCAGTACCTGAAAGGAGATAATGAAATATATTTATGGAACTATCAAAAGTGGAGATAATGGCACCAGTTGGAAGTTTTGAAACGCTATCAGCTGCAATTAATGCTGGAGCTGATAGTATTTATTTTGGTGTGACACAATTAAATATGAGAGCAAAAGCTGCTCATAATATGACAATTGAAGATTTAAGCAAAGTTGTTAAAATTGCGCATAATAATGATATTAAAACTTATCTTGTAGTGAATACATTGTTGTATGATCATGATATTTTTATTATGAGAAAAATTATTGATTCAGCAAAAGAAAATAAGGTGGATGCAATTATTGCTTTTGATTTTGCGTGTGTGAATTATTGTAATGAGATTGGTGTGCCAGTACATATGTCTGTACAGTTTTCCATTTCAAATTATGAAACTGTAGAATTTTTTGCACAATTTACGAACCGTGTTGTTTTAGCGAGGGAGCTAAATCTAGAACAGATACAAAATATTTATAAACAAATAAGAAAAAATAAATTAATAGGAAATGAGGGACGGTTGATGGAAATTGAAGCTTTTGCTCATGGAGCGCTTTGTGTGGCACAATCTGGGCGTTGTTGGATGAGTGTTTATACTGATAATTCTAGTGCTAATCGTGGAGCATGTCGACAAAATTGTCGTGCAAAATATAAAGTTACTGATGTGGATACTGGTAAAGAACTTGTGGTGGATAATCATTATGTTATGAGTGCGGCTGATATTTGTACAATTGATTTTTTGGATAAAGTTTTGGAAGCTGGTGTTCAGGTACTTAAAATTGAGGGCAGAGGTCGTTCTCCAGAGTATGTGTATACTGTTGTCAAAACTTACAAAAAAGCATTGGGAGATATTGAAAATAATAAATATAGTAAGAATAAAATTAAAAAATATTTAGAAGATTTACAAAAAGTATTTAATAGAAAATTATCTCATGGCAATTATTATTTAGGGAAAGAAATTGGAGAATATTCGGATGTATATGGTTCAAAAGCGACTCATGAAAAAGAGTTTATAGGACGTGTTACCCATTATTTTCCAAAAGTAAAAATTGCAGAGATTAAATTAGATACTGGCAATATAAAAAAAGGTGATGAGTTTGTGATTATTGGTAAAACGACTGGTGTACTAGAAGGCATTATAAAAGAATTGCGTGTTGATGGTAATGTTTTTGATAAAGCTAGACGAGGAGATATTATAACTTTTGAAGTGTCTGATAGAGTGCGTATCAATGATAAATTATATGTCGTCAAGAGAAAGGAAAAATACCAAAGTGAATAGCAAGTTATGGACGATTAGTTATTTTGTGTTACTATATATTTATAAGAAGTAATATTATATTTATGGGAACAAATAAAATTACAGTGAGTCACAAACGTAATGATTGTATAGGTTGTGGAGCATGTACAATGGCTGCCCCAGAACAATGGTCAATGAGCGAAGAAGATGGCAAGGCGATTCTTAAAGGTGCTGAATGGAAAGGTGAAGAGTTTATGGTAGGAGAAATTGATGAAGATGTGCTTGATGCTAACAAAGAGGCTGCTGACTCTTGTCCAGTGCAGATTATTAAGATTAGTGGATATAACGACTAGTCATATATTATTTGTGAAATATAAATTTAGTAAAATAACCTTAATATGTTTATGTAAGGTTGTTTTATTTTTTAATATGTAGACAAAAGTTAAATTTGGTGTATTATTGTAATTGTTTTGTCTTTGTTAATTTAAAAATTTTTAAGGAGGCAGTAAACATGAACGATATCGAAGGACGTGTTAAGAAGATTGTTGCTGAGCAACTTGCTGTTGAATTGGAACAAGTAGTTCTGACAGCAAGTTTTGCGGATGATTTGGGATCAGATTCTTTAGATGGTGTTGAGTTGATTATGGCACTCGAAGAAGAATTTGATATTGAGATTCCTGATGAAGACGCCGAAAAAATAGTCACTGTACAAAGTGCAATTGACTATATTTCCAAAAAAACAAAATCTTGAAGTAGTTAACCCTTAGGATATATATCTTAAGGGTTTTTTATATTTATATTTTAATTAATTCAAAGTTATTCTTGATATCTTTGATTTCATATCCTTTTTCTTTTAATTTGTTTCGTAATTCATCGGATAGTTTATAATCTTTATTTTGCCTGGCTTGTTGTCGTTTTTGGGCTAGTGCGAGTATTTCATTGGGTATTTGAGTTGTTTCAAATTTCATTTCTATTCCAAGAGCTCGGCAAGCTTTTTCAAAAAAGTTTATCACTTCAGTTGTGTTGGTTGGCGCCTGTGTGTTTAATAGAGAATTTGTATTTGTAATTAAGGAAAACAAGACACTCAGTGCGAGAGGGGTGTTTAGATTGTCATTCATTGCACTTTCAAACTTATTTTTATATCTAACAATATTGATTTCTTTATTATCAATATTATTTGAAGGTATTTTTTTTATATTGTTTATAAAATTTTGTATTGTTTGTTTATTTTTTCTTGCTTGTTTTAACGTTTCCCAAGTAAAATTCATTTGAGAATTATATTGTGATGATAAAAATGCAATTCGTAAATCTCTAGCATCAAATCCTCTTTTTTTTATATCTTCTAATGTTAATAATGTTCCTTTTGATTTACTCATTTTAGCGCCGTTAAATAATAAATGTCTAGCATGAATCCAATAATTTACAAATTTTTTATTATTTGCACTTTCAGATTGAGCAATTTCTGCTTCATGATGTGGAAATATATTATCCTCACCACCTGTATGAATATCAAAAGTTTCTCCAAGATATTCCATGCTCATAGCGGAACATTCAATATGCCAACCTGGATATCCAGTAGACCAAGGTGAGTCCCATCTCATAACATGGTTATCAGGAGCTTTAAGCCATAGAGCAAAATCCCATTGATTTTTTTTGTCAGGGTGGGGGTTAGATAGTCTTGCTCCAATATTTAATTTATCAAGCGTGTTGCCAGATAGTTTCCCATATTCTTTAAATTTAGTAACATCAAAAAAAACATTTCCATTTTCTTCGTATGCAAATCCTTTTTCTACAAGTTTTTGTATAATTGTAATCATCTGAGGAATATGTTCTGTGGCTCTTGGAAAAAAATGAGCAGGTAAAATATTCAAAGTTAATTCAGTTTCTTTTGCATAACTTTCGTAGAATCGGGCGATTTCTATGGGAGTTTTTTTCTCTTTTTTTGCAGCTTTTTCCATTTTATCATCACCACTGTCTCCTTGAGCAATATCATCATCAGTTAGATGTCCTACGTCAGTTATATTTTGGATAGCACGGACTTCATAACCTATGTATTCTAAATATCTCCTTAACACATCAGAAGCAACATAAGTACGTAAATTACCAATGTGTATATAACTGTAAACTGTTGGTCCACAAGAATATATACTAACTTTACCAGGATTGATTGGCTTGAATTCTTCTTTTTGTTTTGTTAGTGTGTTATATAATTTTAGCATTATAGCGAGTTTATTTATTTTATTTATAATACTGGACTTAAATCCATTTTGCAAGTTTAAATACAATAAAGGTAATTGCTGAAATTATAAATAATACAGATAAATGTATAAAAAATGCAAAAGGATTATTTTTCAGCGGCATATTTGTAATATTTAAATTAAAAATACTTAAATAAATAGTCACTGGAATCCATAAAACAGAAAAAACCGTTATTATGCGCATGCGATAATTAATTTTTTCTGATAAGAGAGAGTTATTAGTTTTTTCTAATGATATGATGGTTTCTTTTGCGCTTTCTAGATCATTCCAAAGACGTACATTTGTACCAATTAAATCATGATAATAGGGCTTAATTTCTTTTGGTACTGTGCCATTTGATTGTGTAATAATAGATTCAATAATTGAACGTTGTGGCATGAGAGTTCTGCGAAAATTTAAAATATCTCTTTTAACAACACTGATTTCACGTACCATTGTTCTCTCTTTACCATTGAAAATTCCTTCTTGTATTCTGTCGATATGTCTGGTTACATGATCAATTCGTGGAAAACAAGATTCTGTAAGTAATTTAAAGACCTCATATAATAAGTGGGCTGTTGAATGAATCATATATGTACGTCGTTTACCTTCACTATTTTGTAGGCTGTCAAATAATTTATCTAGTTGATAAATGTTTTTAGTATGTCCAGTTATCAAATGTGATTTTGTAAGAAGTATATCAACCTCACTTGCGTAGGTTGTCCTTTTTTCAATATCAAAAAGTGGTATGTGAATTGTGAGAAAAAGACAATTACTATATTTAGTTGCACGAGCACGGTATGTTGGCGTCATAAATTCTTCAACTGCGAGTGGATGGACATCAAAATTTTCACGGATATAATTAATGTCAGTTTTTGATGGGTTTTCAATATCAATCCATGTGATATTTTCATGTTTTACTATTTTCATATTTAGGTTCAGATAATCAAGTAATTATATTCTATCAATAAATCCTCATTTTGACAAAAAAGAGAATATTGATTAATATATTAAATTATGAATAAATTTATGAAAAAAGTTGTTTTACAATTTATAAAGTTATATCAGATTACTTTTTCACTTGATCATGGTATTTTTTCAAAAATATATGGCAGACGATTGTGTCGTTTTTATCCAACGTGTTCAGAATACACACTTACGGCAGTCGAGCATTATGGTGTATTGCGAGGGTTGTGGATGGGTGTAAAACGTATTAGCAGATGCCATCCGTGGAATAAAGGTGGATTTGACCCTGTGCCTACAAAAAAATGAGGTAAGTTTCTTTGAGCACTATCTTAGTTTTCAAAGAAACTTATCTCATAGGGAGATAAGTATAACAAAAGAAAAGAGAGGTGCTTTTATGGTTATGAGTGGTTATGAGGATGGAAGTTTCAGTAAAACTGAGGCTTTAAAATTTATAGCAGAAGAAATCGGCTTTCCGAAGCCCGCTGTATATTCTCTTAGTTGGTTTTTTGAGGAAGAGCATGGTATATATGTTCTTCAAGTAGATTTGTCAAAAATAAAACAAAAAATTAGAGAAGAGAATTTGATCAGTAAAATGGCAAAAGTAAAGAATTTGCCAAAAACTGATCCAAAAAGGCAAAAAGTAATCAAAGAAATATGCATGGCAACACAAAGTTGCCGAATATAAAGGAGGAATGAATGACAACACTAACAGTAAGTTTGAAAACAATTATGAAACAAGTTGATTTCGGAAACTTCCGAACTAAAAAACACAAAGAAGAAAAATGTGTTGTAACAAATATATCAAACGATGTACGTCTCCAGAGCATGAAATCTGAAGTTCAAATAAATGGAGACAGAATTACAATAATGCGTAATGCGCAAATTGTAATTCGATATAAAAAAAAGAAGATTACAATAACGTTTCAGGGTGGTAGATTGATGGCCACCTGTTAAAATATATTTTCAGACCAGATAAAAATATTTTTTTGTCTGGTTTTTTGTTTATACTTTTGGTACACTTAGCACTCTCTTGACAAGAGTGCTAAGTATAGTTTATAATATAAATATGAATGATAGACAAATGAAAATTTTTGTGGCAGTTGTTGAAGAATATACAAAAACTGGATTGCCAGTAGGGTCATCTGTTTTGGTAGAAAAATATGCATTTGATGTATCGCCAGCTACACTTAGAAATGATATGGGAAAGTTGGAGGATGAGGGATTATTGTATCAACCACATACAAGTGCTGGTAGAATTCCTACTGATCAAGGGTATAAATATTTTGTAGAGGAAATTATGCCTGAACGTGAGATGTCAAAGAAAGAACAACAAATGATGCAAAAAGAGTTATTACAATTACGGGCTCAAAATACAAGATTAACTCGCACGACAGCAAAACTTCTTTCTACACTCAGTGGGTATGTAGCTGTAAGTGGAGTACCTCAAAAAGATGATTTTTCAAAATGTGGTTTAGAATCTCTTTTGCAAAATGTAGATATGGATAATCTTGATGAAGTTTGTGCACTTGCTCAGGGGTTGGATTATATAGATGAGAGATGTGATGAACTTATGAAAGAATTATCAGATGGAGAAACAAAAATATTTATAGGAAAAGAAAATCCAATTAGTAATACAGAAAATTATTCAATGGTGGTAAGTCAGTATGAACAAAACGGAGAAAGAGGAATAGTAGCATTAATTGGTCCGAAAAATATGGAATACAAGAAGAATAAGTCACTTATTGACCAGGTAAAAAGGATGCTCAGTGGAATAGGTATAGTAGTTATAATATTAAGTAATATAAATTATTAAATATAAAATATAATGAAAAACATAGACAAAAGACAATTATTGCGAGTATCTCAAAAAGTGTTGTTTTATAATAAGGAAAATGAGGAGTTTCTTATTTTGAAAGCATCAAAAGTCAAAGAAGGCCGTCCTGCACATAAAGAATGGTACAAGAAATATGGTCCATGGGATTTACCTGGGGGTCATATTGACGAAAATGAATTTGACTTAAAAGAGGCTCTTGCAAGGGAATTACAAGAAGAAATAGGTGTTAAATTTGAAGATGAAGCTAAGTTTTGTAGAGTAGAATTTGTATATAATGAGAAAGCAGAACATCAAGGAATAGCTATCATTTATCTGGCTATGTATAGTGGTGATATAAAATTAAGTGGAGAACATGTAGAATATTTGTGGGCAAGTGCAGATGATATATTAAAAATGAAAGATGTAAAACCTTTAATTAAAGATTCGATAAAAAATGCTTTGAAATTAATTGAATCAAATGAATCAGTAGATAGATTGCATAGATGTTTGGCAGATTTTGATAATTATAAAAAAAGACAAGCTGAGCAACAAAAAGAATTTACAAAATATGCATCAGAAGGGGTAATAAATGATATGTTGCCAGTATTAGATAATTTTCATGCAGCAACAGAGCATATTCCAGAGGGTGAGGCAGATAACCCATGGGTAACAGGGATAATGTTTATCCAACAACAAATGGAAAAGGTATTTGAAGAAAGTGGTGTATCACGAATTAAAGTCAATATTGGGGATGAATTTGATCCGCTAACGATGGAAGCAATTAAAAGTGATAATAAAGAGAGGCTGACTGAGGATGCAAAAGTAGAAAAAATTGCACAGCCAGGATATAAAATAGGTGAAAAAGTTTTGCGTCCCGTAAGAGTTGTACTTGTTAATCATAGCAGTAAGGAGGATGATACAAAAAAACTAAAAAAATAATAAATTTAAACATAGAAAGGAGGTGAATATTTATATGACACGAGAACTTATACAATTTACACCATCTGCAGATATTAGTCGTTTTTTTGGAGAAGAATTATTTCCATTTACAACTAATGGTTTTTCTCCGGCAATTGATATTTATCAAGATAAAGATAATTTGATTGTGAAAACATCTTTGCCAAATGTTGATCCTAAAAAGGTAGATATTTTAGTAGAAAATGATGTTTTGACAATATCTGGAGAAACAAAAGAAGAAAAGGAGGTTAAAAAAGAAGATTTTTATCGCAAGGAAATTCGTGAAGGTTCATTTTCACGATCAGTAATATTACCTATAGCGGTAAAAGGTCAGGAGGCTGAAGCTGAATATGAAGATGGTGTTTTGCAGATAGTTTTGCCCAAAGCAGATGAGGCAAAACCAAAGAAAATTTCTGTAAATATTAAGAAAAAGAATAAATAACATCTATTCTTTCTCTCCCTAACTTGGAAGTTGGGGAGAGTATGGAGGAGAGGTTTGACTATTTCTTAGTTTAAAATAAAATTTATTTGCGAGAATTTTAAAAATTAAGAATAGTATAAATAATCGAATCTAAATTTGTAATTAATTTAAGTAAAAAATTATGAGTAAAATATTAGGTATTGATCTTGGTACAACTAATTCTGCAATGGCTGTTGTAGAGGGTGGTAAACCAGAGATCATAGAGAATAAGGAAGGAAATCGCACAACACCATCAATGGTGGCAGTAAACAAAAATGGTGAAAGACTCGTGGGTCTTTTAGCAAAACGTCAAGCTGTAACTAATCCAGAAAATACACTTTTTAGTATAAAGCGTTTTATAGGTAAAAAATTTGATGATGCTGATGTACAAGAGGATATTAAATTATCGCCGTATAAAGTAGTAAAGAGTGATAATGGTGGTATTAAAGTTGTTATGGATGGTAAAGAATATACACCTCAAGAAGTTAGTGCAATGATATTAAGTAAATTGAAGGCAGATGCAGAAGAAAAACTTGGAGAAAAAATTGAGGAAGCTGTGATTACAGTTCCAGCATATTTTGATGATGCACAACGTAAAGCAACTAAAGATGCTGGTGAGATTGCAGGGCTGAAGGTTCGTCGTGTAATTAATGAACCAACTGCAGCAGCGCTTGCTTATGGATTTAATAAGAAGAATGATGAACAAATCGCAGTGTATGATCTTGGGGGTGGAACATTTGATGTTTCAATTTTGGAGGTGAGTGATGATACAATTGAAGTAAAGGCAACTCATGGTGATACTCATTTAGGTGGTGATGATTTTGATCAAATTTTGATCAAATGGATTTTGGATGAATTTAAAAAGTCAGAAGGAATTGATATATCAAAGGATAATTTAGCTTTACAACGTGTAAAAGAGGCAGCTGAAAAAGCAAAGATTGAGTTGTCAACTGCAGATCAAAGTGAAATTAATCAACCGTTTATTACAACAAGTGATGAAGGGCCAAAACATTTAGTCATGACAATTACTCGTGCTAAACTTGAGGAGTTAATACATGATTTGGTCAAAAAGACTCTTGAGCCAACAGAAAAAGCATTGAAGGATTCTGGTTTTTCTAAGGATGATATTGATGAGGTTATACTTGTTGGAGGTATGACACGTATGCCAATAGTCCAAAAAACTGTTGAAGAGTTTTTTGGGAAGAAGCCAAATATGACAGTGAATCCTGATGAAGTGGTAGCAATGGGTGCTGCAGTTCAAGGCGGTGTATTTCAGGGAGATGTAAAAGATGTGCTTTTGTTAGATGTGACACCTCTTACACTTGGGATTGAAACTATGGGCGGGGTTCGTACTCCACTTATTGAAAAAAACACAACAATTCCGGCTAATAAGACACAAATATTTTCTACAGCGATGGATAATCAACCAAGTGTAGAAATTCATGTATTGCAAGGTGAGCGTGAAATGGCAGCTGACAATAAGACTCTTGGACGGTTTATACTTGATAATATTCCACCAGCTCCACGTGGCGTGCCACAAATAGAAGTATCATTTGATATTGATGCAAATGGAATATTAAATGTAAAAGCAACTGATAAAGCTTCTGGAAAAGCACAGTCAATTAAAATTGAAGGTTCAAGTGGTTTATCTGAAGAAGAAGTTGAAAAGATGAAAAAAGATGCAGAAGCTCATGCAGAAGAAGATAAAAAGAAAAAAGAAGTAGTAGAAGTACGTAATACAGCAGATACACTTGTGTTTACAACTGAAAAAGCTATGAAAGATGCTGGTGATAAATTAACAGATGACGAGAAAAAACCAGTAGAAAAAAAAGTTGAGGCTTTGAAAGAAATATTGAAAGATGAAAAGGCTGATAGTGAAAAAATTAAGAAAGCTACTGAGGAGTTATCTACATCAGCACAGGCAATTGGTGAAAAATTATATAAAGCAGCACAAGAAAAACAAGCACAAGAAAACAAGAATAAAGATGCAAAATCTGCTGACAAAAAAGATGATGCACCAAAAGAAGCTGAGGTAGAAGAGCCAAGTAAAAAAGAAGATGACAACAAATCCACAGGTAAGAACAAAAAAAGTGATGATGAAAAATAGACATATTTTTTAGCATTATTAACTAAAAATCATCCTAATTTATTAGGATGATTTTTAGTTAATATTATGATGTGAAAATCTTTTGAAATTAATAATTATTTAAAATATTATAAGAAATTAGATATACGATAGAGATGTAATTTATAGAAGTGTGTTATAATATAAAGGTGGTAAAAATATAAACAAGGATATGAATGAAAAAATAGAAAAGAAAAGGTATGACATTCGTAGGTTTGATTTGGTTATGGTATTTTTCGTTGCTTTTTTGGGTGCATTGTTTTTTCTTTGTATTGCACGTTCTATAAATGGAGATACATTATTAAATCCGTGGATTTCTGCTATGATCTGTGCAATCATTTTTGAAACGTTTCTTTCATTGTTTGCTGTGACAGTTGGTAAAAAAAGATTAATTACTCCAATTATAATAATTGCATTTTTGCCTAGTATCATATTTATGCCAGTTATAGGGCATATAATTGTTGTAGTTATTGCAGTACTTATTGTAAAAAAAGGGTTATATATGATGCGATCCTCACTTTTTAATATGCTTAAAATTAATATATCAACAGTTGTTCGTAGTGGCATAGTATATGTCAGCCTTGCTTTAGTTATTGTGGTGACGAGTCAGTATTATTTTTTTATTAAAAATAATACTGAAGTTATATTTGATGCGAAATATTATATAAATGCATCGAATAGGATTATTGATTATGTTGCTAAAAAAAGTGGTATAAAAAATGTTGCAATTAGTGAGATGACTGTTGATGAATTTTTGGAGTTTATGTTGAAAAATGTATATAAACCGGCACAAATACAAGAAGATGCAGAAAGTTCACGTAGCAATATTCAGGAGACCGGTATGCTTGTGCGGTGGGTAGGACAAGCTAGTGGTATTAATATTAAAAAAATAAAAGCCAAAGCTAACAATTTGATAATAGGGCAAATGCGAATAAGTATGTCAGAAATAAGTAATCATAATTTGGATGGAAGTGAAATGATAGTGGATATCTTTTCAGAAATTTTATCAACACAAATTAATAATATTATGACACAAAATACATTTTTGCGTGAAAATAAAGCAAAAGTATTTACAATCGTGTTTTTTCTTATAATTTTTTCACTTGCATGGATTGTACGTATTGTGTCAATACTTTTTACGCGATTTATTTTCATGTTATTTCGTGAATTTAAAATTGTGCATATCGCAAAAACTAAGCGTGATGCTGAAGTTATTGTTTTATAGTATATAAAATAAATATTATGAATAAAAAAGTTTTTTTTAGATGGTATATTAAAGATGGGTTAAAAGAGTTTTTAGTAATTTGGAAACGTCTTGTTATTTTTATACCAAAATATTTTTCAATTCTTTTGCTTTTACGTACTTTAATTTCTCCATGGCATAGAGATGTATCCTTTAAAAATTGGCGAGGTTTTAATCCCATAAAATCAATGGAAAAGATAGCATGGAATTTTTTTGCTCGTATTATTGGTGCTATAGTACGTTTTGTGGTTATTATAATTGGGCTTATTGTTTGGGTATTTGTTGCTGTTTTTGGTAGTTTTGTTTTATTTTTATATAGCACAGTTCCTGTCTTTTGGATTATGTCTTTTGTGTTGCTGTTTACGCCTTATTGGCTTTGGGCTGTATTTATTTTTATATTTTCTATTGGTATTGTATTATTTGCATATAGAATTTTTCGTATTAGTGGTCATAAGTCATACTCAAATATGAACATAGAAGAATTGCATGAGCAGAAATGGTTTTATCGTGTGTATGAGCGAATTGGTGTAAGTAAAGATGAGATTCCCAAAGAGGTTTTGAGTGATTTTAAATTTTTTACAGATTTTCTGACGCAAAAAGATATTACTGTAGATGAGTTTGAAAAAATTATATCATGGGAAATTGAAAAACAACAAGAACGTGAAGAAGACGCTCGTATTTTTTCGGCAAAGAAATTTTTAAAACGACAACCGATTGGACTTAATTGGCATTTTGGATATACAGTCACTCTAGATAGATATGCAAACGATCTTACACGGTTTGATACAAGCACATATGTGAAAGCTCCCTTTTTTGGGTTTAATCAGGAAATGCATTTAATTGAAATTGTTTTAGCTCGACCAAGTGAAAATTCTATTATACTTACAGGTGAAGCTGGTACTGGTAAACACATGATAATACATGAGTTGGCTAGGAGGGTTCGCAATGGATATTTTGTGGATAATTTTATGCAACATATGAGAATTCTTGAATGCGATTTTGCTAGTATTATGGCACAAGTTCGTAGTGAAGGTGGTGATGCTGAGCTTGTAATTAATAATTTATTCCATGAAGCGGCATATGCTGGAAATATAATCTTGGTAGTTGATAATTTTGAAAAGTATATGCATACAGAGAGTAGTCAGGGATTTTCTTTTAGTGCAATTATTGATCAATATGCATCATTAGAATCTTTTAGAATGATAGCTATAACAACTGAAGATGATTTTTATGATAGTATTCATAAAAATCGTGTTCTTATGCGTCATTTCGATATCGTATCAGTGCAAGAAGTGGATGAGGAAAATGCAATGAAAATATTATTTACTAAATTTTATGGTAAAGACCATACACCATTTACATTTCAAGCACTAAGACAAATTATAATTGATTCAGAAAAATATACAAATACAGCTCCACTACCAACTCGTGCAATCGATTTGGCCATGGAAATTTTTATATTCTGGCAGAATCATGACACAGGATTTATCACGGCACAGACGGTTGATGAATTTATACGCGAAAAAACTGGTGTGCCAGTAGGAAAAATGCAAGAGGGAGAATCTGATGAATTATTATCTTTAGAAGATACATTTCATAAATATATTGTGGGGCAGGATTATGCGGTACGGACGGTAGCAGCAGCAGTTCGTAGGATGCGCTCGGGTATGGCCCGCCCAAATAAACCAGCTGGAAGTTTTTTGTTTTTAGGACCAACTGGTGTTGGTAAAACGGAAATGGCAAAGGTTTTGTCTGAGCAATATTTTGGAGCTCGTGATAAGATTATGCGACTAGATATGAGTGAATTTCAAGGAGAGAACGCATTGGATAAACTTATTGGGTCAAGAGAATTAAATCAACAAGGTATCCTTACGACAATAGCTAGAGAAAATCCTTACGGTTTATTATTGCTTGATGAAATTGAAAAAGCAAATCCGCATGTATTGGACATATTCTTGCAAGTTTTAGATGAAGGTTTTTTGCATGATGCATTTGGGAAAAAAGTTAATTTTACAACAATGATAATCATTGCTACTTCAAATGCAGCAGCAATTGTAATAAAACAAATGATAGAAGATGGAATAAAAGATGATGCCATGAAGAAAAAAGTAATAGATACTATAATAAATAGTGGTGCTTTTCGTCCTGAATTATTAAATCGTTTTGATGATGTTATTATTTTTCATCCACTAAATGATGATTATATTCCAAATGTTGTACGCATGTTACTAGATAAATTTTCTGCACGAATGGAAAAGGAACAACATATAACTGTTGTATTTGATGATGATATTGTACAAAAAATAATTGATGACGGGTTTGATCCAGTTTTTGGAGCTCGATCAATCATTCATTATATAGATGACACAGTGGCAGATGCATTAGCTAAAAAGTTAATAAGAGGAAATATAATGAGAGGTGAAACTCTACATTTTACAATTGCAGATATGGATAAATGATAAAAATTGGAGAGAAAAAATAATTCATACAGGAACTGGCTTGCAGCTGGTTTCATATGTTTAAAAATGTGATGGACTAGACAAACGTCATGGACCGGGCTACAAGCCCGCTCCTGCGAAGTGGGTAAGAAATTTTTGATTGGCATAATGTTAGTTTTTTGATACTATAAAACACAATTTAAAATATATGAATAAAAAAACAATCACAATTTTAATAACAG
>CAZHQB010000005.1:0-34924 GCA_964534895.1 uncultured Micavibrio sp. | reverse complement strand
GTACATTATTTGACAATTGATTGAATATGTGCTAATATTACAAATTGTTAATTGATGGATCCGAGTAATTATTTTGTCTCGATGTTCATCCGTGGACAAGGAGATAATTTCAAAGATAAGATTTATTAATTTATGACTTATATAAAGAAGCGTGGCCCAAAAAAGGGTGCACGCAAATTTAGTGCAAAACGCACAAATAATAACAATAGGCGGAGAAGAAAAGGAAGAAATAAAAAAGAAACTATTAATCCTGCAAAATTTGTAAAAGCGGCATGTACTAAAGTAGCAGATGAATATATTGCGCAAAATAGATTTTCTGATTTTGATGTTGCGCCAATTTTGAAAAAAAATATTGCTAGTAGAGGCTTTAAAGAACCATCGCCAATTCAAGATCAATCAATTCCAAAGGGGTTGGAAGGTCGAGATGTTATTGGGATAGCAAATACTGGAACAGGAAAGACTATGGCATTTGCAATACCTGTTTTAGATAAACTGTTGAAAAACACACAATCACGAGTGATAATAATGGCACCTACTCGTGAATTAGCACAGCAAATCCTAGAAGAAATAAAAACGTTGACGCGAGGCGGTAAATTGTATCATGCGCTTCTTATTGGCGGTGCATCTATGTATATTCAATTAAAGGATTTGAGAAAAAATCCTCGTATCGTGATAGGAACTCCAGGCAGAATTCAGGATCATATTCAAAAAAAGAAATTAGATTTGAGTAAATTTGATATAGTGGTATTGGATGAGGTGGATAGGATGCTGGATATGGGATTTATAAAAGATATGCGTAGTATATTGAGTAAACTTGGCAAGAAAAGACAATCGTTTTTCTTTTCTGCAACCATGGAAGATAGTGTGCGAACTTTGATAAATGATTTTTCAAATAATCCTATTATGATTTCAGTAAAAACTGGGGATACATGTGATAATGTTGAGCAGGGTGTTGTTAAATATAGGTCACAGGATCAAAAAATTGAGAAATTACATGAAATTTTGAATGAAAATAGGAAAAATAAAGTACTAATTTTTGATGCAACAAAAAGAGGTGTTGATAAGTTGAGTAAAAAATTAATAAAAAGAGGATTTAGAGCTGATGCAATTCATGGAAATAAATCTCAAAGACAGCGTGAGAAAGCGCTAGCTAGATTTAAAGCAAATCAAACAACAATTCTTGTTGCAACAGATGTGGCGGCACGTGGAATTGATGTGCCTGATATTACACATGTTATTAATTATTCTGCCCCACAGAGTTATGATGATTATGTTCATAGAATAGGTAGAGCAGGTAGAGCAGGTAGAGCAGGTCAAGCATTAACATTTGTGGATGTCATGAGTTCTCGACAATTAAGGAGATATAAAAGATGAATAAAAATATTGTAGGAGCTAGTTTAGGGCTAGCTTCCATTGTATTTTAATGGGTTATATAGTATTTATATATATGATTGACTATGATGATATTATTGTGTAGAATAAGATAAGTTAAGTCCTTGTAGCTCAGTGGATAGAGCGTTTGGTTGCGGTCCAAAAGGTCGTAGGTTCGACTCCTACCAAGGACACAAAGATGAATTTATTTTACTTAATAAAATATAATTTTTAAAAATATTGTTAAACTAAAAGGACTTATTTTTTTGTTTTTCAAGTTCTTGTTTAGCTTTTTCTATTTCTAATTTTTTATCAACGTCATGAACAGTTTTTTTAATTACTGTTTTTTTTGTGTAGAGGTTCATAAGAGAAAACATAACCATTGCAGCAAGAACTATACCAATAGAATTTAGAATAAACATTGCTAGTGCACCAGATACCACATCTAATCGTAATGTAGCTAAACCTATCCCAATGGTTGCAAGAGGTGGCACAAGTGCGACGGCAATTGCTGTGCCTGGCAGTGCATCAGACAGTTCTGTTTTTATACGCGCAAATGCGGTTGCTGTACCAGCAATAATGGCAATAATAAGATAAACAATTGATGGTTGAATGCGTTCAAGGGTTTCTGCATTTAGTTCTATCATAAAATTTGTACTAGATGTAAAATTCCATAGAGCCCATGTAACCATTGTAGATAATCCGATTGCAAAACCAGCAGATTTAAGTAACGTAAAAAGTGATCGTGATATGAGATTTCTATCAGAAATTACAATCCCTAGAGCTAAAGATAATATTGGAGATAATATTGGAGCAATTAGCATGGAAGCAATGATTACTGCAGAATTGTTTATAAGTAATCCACATGCGGCCATAAGAACGGAGAGTGAAACCAGGAAAAAAAATGAAGGTCTGGGTGTAGAATCTGAAATTAAATCTTTTACAGCATAGACTTTATCTTCATCGGTGATGCTATCAAAAAGTAAGCTCATAAATTTGATATTAGATTTATTACAATTATGTTATTAGTATAACAGAACATTTTTTAAAAACAAAACTTGATTTACATGAGATTTGATGATACACTGATTTTTGTAGGAATATTTTATAATATCATTTCTGTGAAGACAGGAATATATTCTATAAGTCAAAATTTGGTTGTAGAATTAAAATATTTTTATACAATTAAATATAATAGTGGAGAGGTGCTAGAGTGGTTGAATAGGGCACCCTGCTAAGGTGTTAGGTCTTCACGGGCCTCGAGGGTTCGAATCCCTCTCTCTCCGCAAGTTGAAAACTATATAGTGAAATGTATAGTTTTTTGTTTATGTTAAAGAAGCTTTAAAGGTTCTAAAGCAATGTTTTTTGTGATAGTATAGCTATATAAAAATAAAACATATTTCAAATATGAATGACGCTATTGTAGACACTAATAAGGGACTTTATATTAAATTAATTTTTATAAAAATTATAGAATTTTTCTTATTTTATGTTAGAAATATTTTTTTGGTGACTGCAGCAATGTTTATATTTTTAGTATTGGTAGTCATTTTTACATTTTATCAAGATGAATTAAATATTGACCCCATCAAGAATGTGATATTATTTGTAGATAATTCACCAATAATAGGAAATATGATAGAAATGCCAACAGGGAATATACATATTGATGAAAATGATTTGGGTTATTTTTTTCTGAGAGCATCTTTTTACTTAACAATATTTACTGAGTTGTTGAGATATATAAAAATATATGTATTCAAAAAGGAAGATAAAAATAATTGGAAGTTACTTCGCAAACGTAGTATTTTTATTATAAGTGGAATCAGTATTATATATAGTTTTTCTTGTATCTATGTAATTTTGAGCACTGGAGGGCAGGATGTGATTTGGTTTTTAATAATATTTTTAATATTTTGGATTATTTGTTGTGTGGCATCTATTTTATTTATATTAGTTGATTTCATTGCAAAAAATCTTCATAAGATAATTGATCGTATAAACAGTACATTAACTAATTCTGTGAAATAAGTTAACGTTTTATATTAGACTTTTTAAAAAGTCTATATGTCTATCATTTCAACTGTAGCGGAGCGAAATGGAGAAATCTCTAAACCTACAATTTCATTGCATTAGTAGAGTATTGAGATCTCTCGATTTTGTTATCACTTCGCTCGAGATGACAATTGATTATGGGTTTGTTAAGAGGTCTATTTAAAAAAGTTCCAACATTGCTTCAAGTTTTCAAGTTAAAAGCTATACAGTAAGATGTACGGTTTTTTATTTTGATGTAATATTTATGTGGTATACTAATCATATTAGAGTTGAAAATAAATTTAATATTATGGAAGAAATAGTCAGTAGAGATAATAGGAAGATAAAACTTCTCAAAAAATTGGGGAGTAAAAAATATCGAAATAAGTTTGGTAAATTTTTGGTTGAAAATATAGCTATTATTTATGATGGATTGAATAGTAGCTATAATCCAAAAACTTTATTCGTAACACAGAAATTATTGGACAGTGATTGTAATAAAATTAAATTTATAGTAGAAAAAGTAGGATTTGAAAATATGTTTATTATGAGTAAAGATGTAAATAAATATTTTTCCAATCTAGATACCCCATCAGGAATAGTCGCAATTTATAATAGGAATAAAAAAAAGGAACTAAATTTTAAAAAAATAATATTGTATTTAAATGAAATTAAAGATCCGGGAAATATGGGGACGATACTTAGAAGTGCAGTGGCTTTTGGTATTAATGAAATCGTACTTGATCGTAAGTGTGTGGATCTATATAATCCAAAAGTTATTCAATCTGCCAAGGATGCTATTTTTAAAACCAATGTGATTTTTGATGAGGATAGAAAAATTTTGCATAAAATGAAAAACAAAATGGAAATTTTTGTAACGGATGTTGATGGTGGCGTAAAGGTGAAAAATGCATTTGAAAATAAAGACAGTTTCTGTGTAGTGCTGGGGAATGAAAGTTTCGGAGTAGATGATGAGATAAAAAATATGGCAGATGAGATTGTAAATATTGAAATCAACTCAAAAATGGAATCATTAAATGTCGCGGTGGGTGCTGGAATAATTCTCTATGAGATATACAATCAATTATCATCTTGAGGCTTATATTTTCAATATATTATTTAAAATAAAGAGAGTGAATTAAGAAGCTTTTGATTTTTTGCTAGATTTCTTCTTGGTTTTAGCGGCAGCCTTAGCATCAGCTGCAGCTTTATCGTTAGCAGCTTGTATTTGTTGAGACGTAATTTTAGCATTTTCTGCTTGTTGTGCTTTTTGTTTGGCTATGCGTTCTTCTACATTTAGTTTTTCTTGTAACTTTTTTTCTGCATCCTTTTGTCTTTTATAAGCAATTTGTAATTCATTTTTTAGTTGTTTAATTTGTTTGCTTTTGTCTGCTATAATTAGCTCTTTCTGAATGCGTTCATTAGCAAAGTCACTTTTAAGTGCAGGAATAACATTTGTGCGATATGCAACATTTGTTCCTAGCATAATGATTAAAGCAACACTAAAAAAACTGGATAATACTACTATTATATGTTTTTGCATAATAATGGTTTATACTATACTTAATTAATAAAGTGTCTTTTAGTATAATACATATGGTAACAGAATACAACTATCATACAAATATAATGGGTTGCGATTTTGATATGACATTTATCACTGATTCAGAAGAAGAAGCTGATAGGTGTTTCACAAAAGCGGTGGCAATTGCAGATTTATATGAAAAGAAATTTTCTCGTTTTGATAAAAATAGTGAATTATTTCAACTAAATAAATATAAAACATTGGTTGTATCACAAATTTTTTTGGATGTGTTTTTTATTGCAAAAGAGTTATATATAAAAACACAAAAGAAATTCAATCCATTGTTACAAGTTTCAAAAATCGGGTATAATAAATCTTTTAATAAATTAAATAAAAATCAAATTTGTAATTTTGATTGCAAATCATATAATATTGATTTAGAAAAAATTGTGGTAATAAACAATAAAATAATTTTGCAAGAAAATCAGAAACTAGACTTCGGTGGCTTTTTAAAAGGCTTTGTGGTACAAAAAATTGTAAATGAAATAAAAAATGATAGGGGGAGTATTATAAATATTGGAGGGGATTTGTGTGTTAATGGGTTAGATTGTAATCATATTCCTTTTGAAATAGAAATTATAAATCCGTGTGATAAATTAAAAAATATCAAAATTCCCCTACTGGATAAAGTACTTTGCACGAGTGGTATATATAAGAGAACCTGGAAATATAATAAAAAATTAAAACATCATATTCTTGATGCTAATTATATGGATAGCGCAGATACAGATATTGTTTCTGTCAGTGTTATAACTGACAATGGCGCAATAGCAGATACATTTGCCACATTAGCAGTTACATTGGGAAGTAAAAAATCAATTGATTTTTTTAAATTACAAAATGTTGATTATGTGATTATTTGCAAGAATGGTGATATAATAATATCAAATAATATAAAGCAATGATTATGAAAATATTTAAATTTGTACAAAATATTCTTTTAGGTATTTCGTTGCTTATATTGGCATTTGTTCCGCTTTGGTATGCGTTTGTCAGTGATGATATTTTTAAATTACAAAATACGTTATATCAAATATCATTCATTTGTGTGACATTAGTTATATTGATTAGACCTATTGCAGATATTTTTATTCATCAAAAGTGGTTGAGAAAACTGGTATTTTTACGAAAAGGTTTTGGGGTATTATCAGCATCAATAGTAGTCGCTTTTGTGATAGGTAATATAATTATGCCAGATTCACAATATATTACGTCAATGTTTACAAAAGCATATTGGTCGTTTGAAAATTATGTTATTTTTGCACACATTGGTGATATTACAGGATTTATTTTATTAATTACATCAAATAATTTATCTATAGTATTATTTAAGAAAAATTGGAAACGTATACAAAAACTTGCTTATGTTTATTTTTATGCTGGGGGATTTTATGAGGCATTAGCTTTGCATAATACTTTTGCTCTAGTTGCCATTAGTACGGTTTCATTGATTATTATAATAGATATTGTATTTAAAGAAATTAGAAATCAAAAAAAGGTATTATAAATTTGTTACCTGTTGTACGGTTATAACAAAATAATATGAAAATAAAAAAGTTAGATATATTTTTTCATGAATTGAATGTTGATGATATTTATAATATGACAGTTATTTTAGATATTGATGGTACACTTGTATGTTCTTCAGAGAAAAAAGTAAATAAAGCCGTGATTAAAATTATAAGAAAGTTACAAGAGCAAAATGCTTTATATATTTTTTCAAATAATTATAATTGGAAACGTAGTAGGGAAATTGCCAATGATCTTAGTTTGCCGTATATAAACTCACCACATAAAAAGCCAAATAAAAAAATTCTTAAATATATTGATGCAACTTGTCCTATTGTTGTAATTGGAGATAAATATCTTACAGATGGACTTTTTGCACAATTTATTGAGGCAAAACATATTTATATAAAGAGATACAGATGTAAAAAAGATTCAATGTTAGACAAATTTACATGTTTTTTAGATGATTTGGTATATGTAATTGTGAAAATATTGCATATTGTATAATAAGTTACAAAAAATAATTGATTTAATAAATAAATATCAGTTTTGTTGCTGGAACTGGCTTTTGTGTGATAAGATGTAATAGTATTGTATTATAATATAAACTATGGGAAGAAAAAAAGAAAAAGATGAAGAATATGAAGGTGATGGAGAAGATTTTATATCTCTTCAATTAAGTGCACATGCTAGGCGTTCAATCATTGCCGTTTTGCTTTTTGTGGTTGCTACTGTTTTTGTACTTGGATTTTTTAATGCTTCTGGTGTGGCTGGTGAAAAACTGACAAAATTATCTGGTCTTATATTTGGTTGGGGTAAATATTTAGCTCCGTTAGTTTTCATTTATGCGGGTATAGTACTTTTGCGTAAAAAAGTAGAGACACGTTTTTATGTTACAAAAATTATTGGTATTGCTCTTGCATTTTGGGGAGTGTTAGCTCTTATGCACATAATACCTTTTGATACAAAAGATTTTAAGGATATGGCACAACATGGAGTTGGTGGAGGGTATGTTGGATATGTATTGGCTTTGGGACTTGTAAAATTTACTGGTAAAATTGCTGGGATAATCATACTCATAGCTTTGGGACTTGTGGGATTTATTGTAGCTTTTAATGTGTCATTGGTTGGATTGGGAGATTATATACCAGTCATGAAAGAAACACGAGAAGGTGAAGAAGGATTTTTTACACGTAGAAAAAATAAAAAATTGGCTGAATCTATTGAAGATGAAAGTGAGGTGAAAGATGTAGATGTGGTGGAAGATCAGGATATTACTGAAAATGAAGGAGAGTCTAGCGATGATGAAAAATTTGACGATGAAGAATTTGATGATGAAGAATATAATTCCGATGATGAGCAAGTTATTGATATGGCAGATTATGCCACAGATATTAATACAGAAAAAGAAGAAAATAAAGTTCAAGAAGATAAGATTCAACAGATTGTAGATATACATGAAGGTAACACAAAACAAACAACTCGATTAGCCGTTGATACGGATTGGGAATTGCCACCGCTTAAATTACTTGATCATGGTGGAGAAAAAGCACAAGGTGGTAATGTTAAACAGAATGCACAAAATATACAAGAAACTTTTAAAAATTTTGGTATTGATATGGAACTGGAAGATATTGTCACTGGTCCAACAGTAACACAATATAGTTTTCGACCACAAAGTGGAGTGAAATTGTCACGTATCACGGCCTTAAATGCTGATTTAGCTTTAGCTTTAGCTGCGCATCCTATTCGAATAGAGGCTCCAATTCCAGGCAAATCTTTGGTAGGTATTGAAGTGCCAAATAAAACAACTGCAATTGTACGAATGAGAGAATTATTTAATACAGATGAGTTTGATGAATCAGATAAAAAATTATTGCTTGCTTTAGGTGAAGATGTTAATGGTGATTATGTTTTTGAAGATCTTGCAAAGATGCCACATCTTTTGGTTGCAGGTACTACCGGGGCTGGAAAATCAGTAGCTATTAATTGCATTTTACTATCTTTACTTTATAAAAATTCTCCGGATGAATTAAAATTAATTTTAGTTGATCCAAAACGTGTGGAACTATCTCTTTATGGTGGTATACCTCACTTATTGTCAGATGTCATTGTTGAAAACGGTAAGGTTATAAATGCTCTTAAATGGGCAATATCTGAAATGGAGCGCAGGTATAAATTATTACAAGAAAATGGTGTAAGAGATATAGAGTCATATAGACAAAGACAAAAAGATGGAGAAAAGCATACTTTTATTGATTCTAAGACGGGAAATGAGGTAATACAAGATATGGAAAATTTACCAGCGATTGTTATTATTATTGACGAATTGTCTGACCTTATGGCTTCAAATGGTAAAGAGGTGGAAGCATCAATTGTGAGAATTGCTCAAATGTCACGTGCTGTTGGAATTCATCTTATTATATCTACTCAAAGGCCAAGTGTGGAAGTGATTACCGGATTAATCAAGGCTAATTTACCAACTAGAATTGCTTTGAAAGTTAATTCAAATATTGACTCAAGAACTATTATTGATAGACCTGGAGCAGAAAAACTTGTTGGTAATGGTGATATGCTTTTTTTAGGCCCACAGAATTCAAATCCTATAAGATTACAAAGTCCTTTTGTAACAGAAAAGGAAGTTCAAAAAGTTGTTAAATTTATAAAGAGACAAGCAGAAACTATTGGAGCTTATAGTATTGATGAAGATTTCTCTAGTGATAATAAAAATGGAGTAGTTACAACGACAAAGGGTATTGCATCTGTAGATTTTGATAATGTTCAGAGTACGACTTCTGGTGATTCAAAAGATCCTATATATGAAGAAGCAAAAGAGTTAGTAATAACAGCAGGCAAGGCATCTACATCATATATCCAGCGTAGATTACGAGTTGGGTATTCACGTGCAGCTAGGCTCATTGATGAACTTGAAGACAACGGTGTCGTTGGTCCAGCAGAAGGTTCTAAACCACGAAGAATATTGGTAGCAAAAGAAATAGAAAAGCCTAGTGATGTGGAATTATAGGATTACAGTTTTCGTGGATTTTGTAGACATTCTTTTAATTTAATCATGCTATGACAAAACGTAATTTCGTACGAAAAAAAATCAAGTCATTAACACTAGGAGAAAAATTGCAGACTTTACGTAAAGATAGGCGTTTGCGTGTGCAAGATTTATCGCGAAAAATTAAAGTGAGGGTTGAATATATTGAAGCTTTAGAAAAAGGGCAATATGATGATTTGCCAATGCGAATATATGTGAAAGGTTTTGTTAGATCATATGCACAATTTTTTGGAGTACCAGAGGATGTATTGTTGAATTTATTTAATCGTGAATATGCTGTTTATCAAAATATTTATAACAAAGATGTTGAAGAAGAAGTGAATAAATTACCAAAAGTACCTCACTTTGTGATTACGCCAAAAATTATAGTTGTTTTTATTGCTTTTCTCGCATTAATAATTGTCGGCATATATCTATATTTTAGTGTTGATAATTTCGTGTCTTCTCCATGGATTGTGATTGATACGCCAGTACACAGTAGTACTATTCATGAAAATAAAGTGGTTATTCATGGCAAAACTAAGAGTAATTCACATGTGTTTATTAATGGACAACAAATTTTTGTGGATAGAGATGGTATATTTGAGAATGAAATAAATTTAACTCAGGGGATAAATGTAATAAAAGTACGAAGTGTAAATAAATTTGGTAAAGAAAGTACAGAAGAAATAGTCGTGAATGCAATCTATGAAATCCAAAACAAAGCAGATAAAAATGAACAAAAGCATATACGATTAATTATTAAATCTAAAAATAAGCCAGTATGGGTCAATGTTATTGCTGATGATAATGATATATATAATGATACATTGCAACTAGACCAGGAAAAAATATTTGAAGCAAATGAAGATATTAAGATAACGACAAGTGATGGTTTAAATACACTTGTCAGTAGCGATGGTGGTAAGACTTTTAAATCAATAAGTGAAGATGAAAGTATTGTTCGAGATTGGCAATATACAAGTAATAAAGAAGGAGATAAAAATAATAAAAATGTTGGAGATAAATTAAAGAAAAAAATAAAAGAGTGACAATTATATTATATTTGGTATAATATAATTTGTAAGAAAGTTTAATTTAATTGAGTGATGGAGGAATATAATTAGTTGATATTATTTTTATGGCAAAAAAGAAAGCAACAAAGAAAAGTGAAGAGCTAGATGTTAAAAAAGATGAAAAAGCTGTTGAGGCAGTTGTTGATGAAATTCGTACAAAATTTGGTGATGGAATGCTTATGAGGTTAGGTGAAGCACGTCGTACGGACGTTGCAACGATTCCCTCAGGTTCACTTTCGCTTGATTTGGCATTGGGTGTGGAAGGGTTTCCTCGTGGACGTGTTGTAGAAATTTATGGACCTGAGTCTTCAGGTAAAACGACATTGGCATTACATGTTGCAGCAAACGCACAAAAGTTAGGTGGTACAGCAGCGTTTGTGGATGCAGAACATGCACTTGATCCAGAATATGCAAAGCGACTTGGCGTGAAGATTGATCAATTACTTGTGTCACAACCTGATGCAGGCGAACAGGCCCTTGATATTGTTGAAACGTTAGTGCAGTCGGGGGCTGTTGATGTAGTTGTTGTCGATTCCGTAGCAGCACTCACTCCTCAAGCTGAAATTGATGGTGAGATGGGAGATCATCATATGGGTAGGCAAGCGCGACTTATGAGTCAGGCCATGAGAAAATTAACACCAATTATTGCAAAATCAAATTGTGTTGTGATATTTATCAATCAAATTCGCATGAAGATTGGTGTAGTATTTGGTAATCCAGAGACAACAACGGGTGGAAATGCACTAAAATTTTATTCTTCCGTAAGACTTGATGTTCGTCGAGCAGCTCAAATTAAAAAAGGTGATGAAATAGTGGGTAATCATGTAAAGGTTAAAGTTGTAAAAAATAAGGTAGCTCCTCCATTTAAAATTGCAGAGTTTGATATTATGTATAATGAGGGCATTTCTATTGCTGGTGATGTATTGGATGTAGGTGTTGAATATGGAGTTATAACTAAGAAAGGTCATTCCTATAGCTATAAAGAAGAAAAATTAGGTGTTGGTCGTGAAAAAGCAAAAACAACACTTAAAACTAATGAGAAGATATTAGATGAAATTATGAGAGAAACTAAAAAAGCTGTAAAAGAATCATACAAGAAAGATGAATAGAATCTTGTTTATTTTTTGTGACAGTATTTGAAATGTGTGGTATAATTTTAAAGTAAATATAGATATATAAATAAAAACTTTATGTCATTTTTTTCTTCCAATTCTGAGTATAGTTTAGGTGTCGATTTTGGGACACAATCTATAAAAGCTGTAGAATTAAAACATATAAAAGGTAAAGCTCATTTGATAAATTATGCATGGGTGAATGTAACAAATGTAAAAGAAGTTCCTGATGCATATGACAATGATTATGCAAAACGATTGAGTGATGCGCTTAATGAGTTGTTTATACAAATGAAGCCTCATACAAAAAATGCGACAGTGGCGATTCCTAGTTTTAATGGGCTTGTAATGATTGTTGATTTTCCGCGCATGAATGAAAAAGATGTTGCGAATGCGATTAAGTTTGAGTCACGTAAGTATATACCTGCTTCGTTAGATGATGTGAATGTTAGTTGGGAAATTTTAGATGAAGAGAAAAATACATCAAATAAAAAAGACAAGATAGAACAAAATAAAAAGAAAAAATCAAAATCATCAACTATGAAAGTTCTGTTGGTTGCAGCACCAAAAAGTGAGGTTCAATATTATGATGGATTATTTAAAGATGTGGACGTACAAATTAGTTCATTAGAATTAGAACCATTTGCGCTTACAAGGTCAATCATCGGTACTACAAATGGGCGATTTTTGTTGGTAGATATTGGAGCAAAAACTACAAATATTGTACTTGTGAATAATGGCATTGTACATATAAATAGAAGTGTAGACATTGGTGGTGTTAATATGACAAACTCAATTATGCAGAGTATGAATATATCTAGAGAAAAAGCAATTTCTTTAAAGGAAAGTGGCGAAAATTTTTTTACGGGGGCTGCAAAAATTGGTTTTCCATCTCTTAATGCTATCGCAAATGAAATAAAACGTGTGCTTGCAGTTCAGAAAAGTGATAAAATTGAAGCATTAGTACTTTGTGGAGGAAGTTCAAGGCTTGTGGGAATAGCAGAATATTTCAATAAGATCACAGGTCTTACTGTAACCATAGGTAATCCACTTAGTCACATAGTGCATGATGAGCAAAAATCTGGTAAAATAAAAGAGTTGAGCAGTTCGTTTGCAGTTGCCATTGGTTTGGCTTTACGAGGTATAGAGGAGGAAAAATAAATATTTTTTTAAAAAAAGTTTAAAGGATGTATAATAGCATTCTTAACTTAAATAAAGTGTAAATAATATAAAAATAAAATTATGGTTTCAGGTGTAGGGTTTAAAAACACAGCCAATCAAGAGAAAAGTGGGGTTCGTCATAAAAAGACAGTCTCAAGGGGTTTAATTGTGACTGCGGTATTGCTGGGTCTGGTCGTTATTCTTTGGGTTGGATTGGGAATGCAAAATAAATCATTAAATAATAAATTAGCAACATTAGAAGCAGATACTTTGAATGTTAATACACAAATAGGCAAAGCTTTATCTGAAGAAGCATCAGATTCTGCACGTCGAGCTTATATAATGGAAAAAGAATTATATAGAGAATATGAACCAAATGCTATTTTAGATGAAATTGAAAATATTATGGTTTTGAAGGGTTCTAATGGCAATCGTGTTGTTCTTAAATCATTTCAATATAATTCTGGTGCGCATACCAAAAAAACATTCAAGAATGGCAGTGCAACATTGACTGGAGCTGGAACTGTAACAATTACTGCTGATGCGGATACATTTGATGTAATGGCACAACAGATTGAAGCTTTTAAAACTAGTCCATTTTTTGAAAAAGTACAAGTAGGGACAACTGATAGAGATGAATCAGGACGTATTGTATTTACACTTACAATGGATGTTGTGAAGTATGGTAAATCTCCATATGAAGGTGATAATGAGGTAGAAGATAGTAATAATAATCAAAATGATACGATGGTAGATACTGGAGAGTCAGGAGATGTTGTTGATAGTGATAATGAAGAAGTTATTAATGAAAGTGGAACAGATAACAAAGATAACGAGGCAGGAAATGTATCAATGGATAATATTGATGGACAAACACAAGTTACTCAATGAGAGTTTTAAATAAAATAAATAATTAATATAAAAATATGATCATACGAATACTTTTATTTCCTATTATCCTCTTGTTGGTTTTGTATTTTGTTATTGCACAGGTGGTACCAACGGCAAAAGCTATTTCAACAATAAAAGAGTCAATTGTACAACAACAGACAAAACTCAAAACAGCACAAGAACGATTAGATAAAGTTACAGCTTTTCAACAAAATATTGATTCACATTCTAGTGAGATGGATTATGTGAAAAATTTTGTGCCGAATGACCAGAGAGAAGAGATTCTATTAAGTGATATGTCTCAGTTGGCAGAAGAAAGTGGGGTAAATTTATTTTCTGTAGGTTTTTCAGAAGGACGTAATGACGTGCGTAGCGGTGCTACTGCTGGGGAACAATCATTTTTGATTGAAGGGAAGATGATTGTAAGTGGAACATATGATAATTTTCAGAAATTTACACATAAATTATTTCGTATGAAAAGATTGTATCTTTTCAAAACATTTGACCTAACAAAAGCAGAACAAAAAAAACAAGAGGGAGAAGAAGCTGGTACTCCACAGGATTTAATTCTTAGTAGCACTATATCATTTGCGTATGGTTATATACCAGGAGTTGGATCTATTTCTCCGACAGAGATTGGTAATCCAATTAACTTTGACTTGATTGATACTATTATGAATGCTACAGCCAATACGAATCCACTTGTCACAGAAAAAGCAAATCGTTCAAATCCATTTTTACCATAATCTATGACAGATCAAAAAAAACTCAAACAAAATAAACCATTCAGTGATTCAAACGATGATATAAATTTGCGTGCAAAAAAATTAGGAGTCAAAGCTCTTGTTGAAATGCCAACAAATGCAAATCAAAAGTCAGTTCAATCACTTTCTGAAGATATTGCACAAAAAAATCATATGGTGATTTTTGATAGTGATAAAAAGACAAATACATTACACGTTGCTATGAAAGAACCTCAGGATGTAAATGCACTTAATGTATTACGTTTTATTGCGCAGAAGGACCGTATGAATATAACAGCCTATCTCGCATCAGATGATGTGATGGATCAATTGTTTAAGTTGTATGGTAGTGCAGAAAAAGCTGTTGAAGATGTGGTTCAATCATTTGAAATTGAAGGTGAAGAGGAGAATGATTCGCTTAGCGCTATAGATGATAGAGAAAACCTCCAAGATGCACCTGTTGCAAAATTGGTACACGTTATTATAAAGCATGCACTTGATGGTAAGGCATCAGATATTCATATTGAACCGATAGATAAGACATATCGTGTACGATTTCGTCAGGATGGTGTTTTGCATGCGTCATTAACTTTTCCATTAGAAGTTGGTAAGGCGGTAATATCTCGTATTAAAATTCTTTCAAATTTAAAGATTGATGAAAAAAGGAAACCTCAAGATGGACGATTTCGTATCAATGATAAAGGAAATGATATTGATTTTCGTGTGTCGAGTTTGCCAGTTGTTGAGGGAGAAAAAATAGTAATGCGTGTTTTGGAAAAGGATAGGCAAACATTTGATTTAAAAGAATTGGGTATGATGGGATCGCAATATGAAATGTTTATGGAACGTATAATGGAGCCATTTGGTATGATTCTTATGACAGGTCCAACTGGTTCTGGTAAGTCAACCACGTTGTATGCATTTTTGAAAATATTAAATGGAGAGGAACGTAATATTATTACTTTGGAAGATCCTGTAGAATATTTTGTACCAGGAATAAATCAATCACAAGTAAAACCAGAAATTGGCTACACTTTTGCTAGTGGTTTAAGAAGCATATTACGTCAAGATCCAAATGTAATTATGGTTGGTGAGGTTCGTGATGGTGAAACAGCAGAACTGGCCGTGCATGCTGCACTTACAGGACATCTTGTGTTTTCTACTGTACATACAAATAATGCTGTAGGAGCGTTACCTAGGCTTATTGATTTAGGCATTGAGCCATTCTTGATAGCTTCATCTGTTAGGGTAATTGCTGCGCAAAGACTTGTGCGTCAAATATGCAAATATTGCAAAGAAGAAGAACACGTGCCAGATAAAGTTGTAGAAAAAATAAAAAATGCACTAAATGGTGTAAGTGATGCAGAAAAAATAAAATATGGTCTAGATCCAAATGCTCCATTTAAATTTCATCATGGGAAAGGTTGTAAAAAATGTGGAGGATTGGGATTGCAAGGGCGCCTTGCTCTCTATGAGGCAATTGATATTGATAAAGATATGCAAAATTTAATCACAGAAGAAGATGGTAATATGCCAAAAGTAGATAAATTAGCACGTGAAAAAGGATATATTACTTTAAAACAAGATGGGATACTTAAGATGTTACTAGGTCTTACAACACTTGCTGAATTGGAGCGTGTTACTGAAGGTGATATGAGTATTGGTGGCAAAATGGATGAAATTGCTGATGAGGATCAAATGCATAAAGAAACAGTGCATAAACATGACAAAGAATAATAATTAATATAGTTATATGACACAAGAAGAAAGTGAAAAAAAGACAATAATGATTGCAGAAGATGACGCATTTATTGGGGATATTTATGAGGTGAAACTTAAGGATGCTGGTTATAATGTAATACTTGCAAGTAATGGACGTGATGCAATCGAAAAATTAGAAGATGGTGCAAAACCAGATATTTTGCTGTTGGACATTGTAATGCCATACATGGATGGATTTGACGTACTTGAAGCACTTGGCAACAAGAAAGAATGGAAAGAAATTCCTGTAGTATTACTGACTAATTTATCACAAAAAGAAGATGTGGAACGTGGAATGGCATTGGGGGCAAAAGATTTTTTGATAAAATCACATTTCACACCAAGTGAAGTATTGGCTAAGGTTCAAAAGTACATGACGTAACTAACAATATCTCTAGGAAAAATAAAAAAATATGAGTTCATTACACGTAGAACAACGAATAAAAAATTTGTTAAGGTTAGGAGCACAACAGAATGCATCTGATGTTCATTTTGCTGTGGGTAGACATCCTACACTTAGGATTGATGGTAAATTAATACCATTAGAACAAGAAGCAATACTTTTGCCAGAAGACACAAAAGCTTTTGCTGATTATTTTATGAATTCTCATAATAAAGAAAAATTTTTGGAAAATGGTGAGATTGATTTTTCTTATGGTTTAGAAGATAAAGTGCGATTTCGTACGAATGTTTTTTATCAACGAGGTTATGTTGGTATTGTGATGCGTATTATTAATAGTAATATTAGACCATTGCAAGAACTTGGTGTGCCACAACTTGTTTATGAGTTTGCTAATTTTTCGCAGGGATTATTCTTAGTAACTGGTCCAGTTGGTCATGGTAAGTCCACAACCTTAGCAGCTTTAGTTGATTATATTAATCACAATAAAAAACATCATATTATTACAATTGAGGATCCTATTGAATATATGTATGAACAAGATCGTTGCATTATTAATCAGCGAGAAATTGGACAAGACTCACAAACTTTTGGAGGTGCACTTCGAGCTTCACTTCGTGAAGATGCAAATGTGGTACTTATTGGTGAAATGCGTGATCTTGAGACAATTGGAACAGCTATTACAGCTGCTGAGACAGGTCATCTTATTTTTGCAACGTTGCACACAAATGACGCTGCACAGACAATTGATCGTATTGTGGATACTTTTCCTTCGCATCAGCAAAATCAGATTCGTGCTCAATTGGCAAATGTGTTATTGGGTGTGATGTCTCAGAGACTTATTCCACATACAAATGGCGGGCGTGTGCCAGCAGTAGAAATTATGATAAAGAATAGTGCGGTTGAAAACTTGATTCGTGAAGATAAAACATATCAAATAGATACAGTAATTGAAACAAGTCAAAAAGAAGGCATGATATCATTGGATAAATCATTAGCAGAGTTATTACAAGCGGGAGATATTACACTGGATCATGCGATGACTTATGCGAAGAATCGTGATTATGTAAGAATGTTGGTCGGAAGAGGTGAGCAAATTCAGATTGATGAATAATAATATAGTGTATATAAAGTCTAGACTTAAAACTTTATAAACTTTTAATTAAAAAGTATATGCAATTTAAATTTAAAGCAAAAACAAAAGAAGGAGATATTAAGCGTGGTAAAATCGATGCAGTTGATGAGGCTATGGCTACACAATTGTTACAAAAAAATGAACTTGTGCCAATTAGTTTGAAGGAGGTTAAACAAAGTGAATCGCTTTCTGGAGCAATAGAACGATTGACCACTTCCATTAATCAAAAAGATTTATTGTTATTTTATCGTGAATTTTCTACGTTAGTTGGTGCAAAAATTCCAATTGCTCCAGCACTTAGAACGATTCATGATCAGTCGGAGAATGCTCAATTGCGTACGGTTGTGTCTGAAGTAGCTTCGGATGTGGAAGATGGTATGAGTGTATCTGAAGCATTTGGTAAACATGATAGTATCTTTTCAACATTAGCAATTAGCATGATACGAGCAGGTGAGGTATCTGGTAATTTGCAGGGTGCGATTGACTTTGTTGCTGAAAATGCCGAACAAAATTATCAATTAAAGAGTAAAATACGAGGAGCACTTATGTATCCGATGTTTGTAATTAGTGTAGCAGGTGTCATAGGGTTTTTGACTATGACTTGGATACTTCCAAAGCTTACAGGCGTGATTAGGGAATTGGATGTAGAAATCCCATGGTATACACAACTTATGATAAAAATTGGGGATTTTATGCAGGCATATTGGTGGGCAGTTTTGGTGGCTATTTTTGGTATTGTTGGAGCAATAATATATTATGTGAAGTCAGAAGATGGTAGCAAAGAATGGGATAGATTAAAATTAAAACTTCCAGTTATTGGTAATTTATTTAAATATGTATATATTACTAGATTTGCTGAAAATCTAGCTGTATTATTAAAAGGAGGTATCCCAATTGTGAGAGCTCTTATTGTAGTTGCTGATATCGTGGATAATGTTGTATACAAAAATATTATTCTCAAGGCTGCACAAGATGTAAAAGTCGGAGGTGAAATTCATTCAGAATTTTTTAAGCATGATGTATTTCCAGCCATGGTTTCGAGTATGATAAAAATTGGTGAAGAAACAGGACGATTGGGCGAAATTTTAGAGGATATTGCACGATTTTATAATTCAGAGGTGGATCAAATTACACGAAATTTATCATCAATTATTGAGCCTATACTAATTGTGATTTTGGGTATAGGTGTGGGTGTTTTGGTGTTTTCAGTCTTATTGCCAATTTATAATATTGCAGGACAATTGTAAAAAAATAATATTTTGTGAGGATAGTCATATGATTTATTCATGGCGGTTTATCACATTCTATTATTCTTGTGAAATTGTAAATCTATATAGTAAATCATAAAAAATCAGTTAGTGTATCGAAAATCTGTTGTATGAATCTTGCAGCAGCAGATTTGTCTTGCAGGAACGGGTTTATAACCCGTTTCACATATTTGAAAATATTATGGATACAAAAACATTACGGACCGAGGTACAACCTCGCTCCTGCACTCTGCAAGCCTAGGTTTGTAATTCGTTTCACATGTTCGGAAACTATGGGATGCAAAAAAACATACAGACTGGGCTACAAGTCTAACTCCTGCAATAATTTTAAGTGTTGCAATTAATTATTGTACTTAGCCAACTCTGTTGTGCAAATTTATAATTATAGTGTATAATAGTTAAGTAAAGATAAAAACAAAAAAAGAATGGAGGTGACAATAGAATGAAAAAAGGTTTTACATTGATCGAGCTTTTGATTGTTATTGCAATCATCGGTATCTTGGCATCTATTGTTTTGGTATCATTAAACAGTGCACGTCAAAAGGCTAAGGATGCATCAGTAAAGTCATCAATCTCATCAACAGTCCCAGCAGCAATTTTGTGTATGGATGATGTAAGTAATTTAAATTCACCTAGTGTTGGAACAGCTATTTGCCCAAATAGTGAAGGAGTGTGGCCAGAATTGGACCCTTCTGGAACGTGGAATGCTACTGGCATGGATAATAATGTGACAGACGGTACATTTAATTATAGAGCAAATTATGGTGGTACTAAACACTGTACAGCTCTTTGTACTGAAACAGGGTGTGTATTTAGTGGTGATAGTGGATGTTAGTTGAAAATTTTTATATCTACTATTTTAGTGACTAAAATGGTAGATATATAAAGTTTATAACTTTGATATATGTATTTATGTATAGACTTGAGAGTTTAAAATTATTTTGGAAGAATCATCCATTGTGGGCATCAATGGTTGTTTTTTTATTTGTCTTTATTTGTCTTTATTTTATTGTAGTTTTGTCTCCAGGAAATCCTTTGGCGGGAGATCATTATTTTCATTTTAAATATGCGTATTTATTACGTACGGAAGGATTAAAAGTAGTTGAGAATTTTGATTGGATTTCACCTGCAGGTGAAATTGGTAATGGACATAGATATACTGTTAGTTTGTTTCAAATTGCGCTTATCCCATTTACCTTTATAACCAATCAATTATTGGGTCTAGGTATTGCTGATATTTTTTTTGGAGCAGTTGCAATTGGTTTAGTATACTATGTTTTGCGTAAGAGCAAAGTTAAGTATCCGTTATTTTTTGCGTTATCTTTACTCACTATGAGTTATTTCACGATGAGACTTTTGATTGGTAGAGCATTTGTTTTAGCTACTGTTCTTGTGTTTTTGGAAATGTATTTGGCGGTAGAAAAGAAATATAAAATTTTGTTTTTTGTGGTGGTATTTCATATTTTATGGCATCAGAGTACTTATTTTATGCCTATTATTGTTATTGGTATGGTTGAAACTGCTAGATATTTAGTAGAAAATAAATTTTATTTAAAAAATTCATTGGCAACAATTCTAGCTGTCATCGTAGGCACGGCATTTTTTCCAGGTTTTCCTAAAAATCTTATAAATTGGATGAAAAC
Organism: uncultured Micavibrio sp.; assembly: GCA_964534895.1. Classification (GTDB taxonomy): domain Bacteria; phylum Patescibacteriota; class Minisyncoccia; order Moranbacterales. The sequence continues at coordinate 14,192 of CAZHQB010000005.1, read as the reverse complement.
GATTTTTCAAATTCAATCAACTAATATAAATGATGTTGGTTCAATGTCTATAGGAGGCTTAGAATTAGATAAAAAAGATTTTATGCATTATTTTGCCACAAAAGAATCATTGTTATTTTTGACGGTTTTTTGTATTATTAGTGTGATATTTTTGTATTTAATGCACAAAAGAGAAAAAATTGATTGGAAAATAAAAAATATTAAAAAACAAATCATATGGATTTATGGGTTATTTATATTTTTGATTAGTATGTTATTGGGGTCAATAGCAGTTAGTGGTAGGTTCTTTGATTTTTTCTTTCCAACGGTTTTTGTATTGAGTGCCTTTATTGTTACTGTGATTATTAAATTAAATATTATTGAAATAGATGATTATTACAGTAAATTTGTAAAAGTTGGTATTATTATAGTTTTAGGTGTGATGATTGGAAATGCAGTGATTATTATATATGGAAAAGCAAATAGTTTCGACTATGAACCAGCTAAAAAAACAGCACAATGGATACAAAATAATTCAACAAAAAGAGAAAGGGTGTTTTTGAGTAATTGGGGTGTTTTTACGTTAGTATTTTTTACAAATTCCTATAATGTATATACAACAGGCATAGAACCTATGGCACTGAAAAGTTATGATGAATCACTGTATTGGAAATATTATAATATGTTTCGATATTCGTATTATTGTGATAAATTAGGAGATTGTGAAAATGAAATTGAACAAAAGATTGAATTATATAAAAAATTAGGCGAAGAAGAAAGAAAAAAAGCAGAAAAAGAAAATGGAAGAAAAATTGTAAATTCAATAAAAAAAGATTTTGACTCTAAATTTGTAGTATCAACGTCCGATGGATTAACAACTGTAATATTATTAAATCCTGAATTGATAGAAAAATATATCAGTTTTAGATCAGATAAATATAAAGGTCCATGGATGAAATACACTGTCTTTAAATTGAAGTAAGTTTATGGAAAAAGATGATAATAAATTATTATTTTCAATAGTAATTCCATGTTTAAATGAGGAGATGACATTACCTATTGTAATAAAGAAAGGGCTCAGTGTCATCAAAAGGCTTGGTTTGCGTGGAGAAGTTATCGTTGTTGATAATGACTCTAGTGATAATTCTGTTAAAATTGCGGAAGAAATGGGGGCAAGGGTAATACATTGTTCAATTAAAGGGTATGGTAATGCATTGAGATATGGTCTTGATAATGCATATGGTCAATATATTATTATGGGAGATGCAGATGATTCATATAATTTTGAAGAAATAGATGATTTTGTTAAATATTTGGATAAAAACTATGATTTAGTGATAGGCACTAGATTGAAGGGAAAAATCGAAAAAGGTGCCATGCCTATGTTACATAGATACTTAGGCACACCTGTCTTAACGAGTATAATTAATTTGCTTTTTAATACTAATATCTCAGATTGTAATTGCGGAATGAGAGGGATTAAGAAAAGTTCTTTCAAAAAACTAAAATTAGAATCATCCGGTATGGAATTCGCCTCAGAGATGATTATAAAAGCAGGAACAATGAAGTTTAATATTAAAGAAATACCTATTACTTTATACAAGGATAAGCGAGACATTAAGCCACATTTAAACACTTGGAAGGATGGGTGGAGACATCTCAGGTTTATTTTACTGTTTAGTCCAACGTATTTATTTATGTTTCCTGGGTTTTTTTTACTGTTATTAGGTTTTGTTTTTATGTTGCCAGCGTTTTTTGCAATATTTACTTCAGGAGGAGATATAATTTATTTTCATCGTACATTATTAGGAAGCTTGTTGGTAATATTAGGTTATCAAGTTATAAATATGGGAATATATGCAAAATCAATTGCTTATGTTAGATATAAAGAACTTAGAATATTTAATAATTTTATAAGAAAATTTTATCAAATTTTTACATTAGAAAGAGGCATATTAATTGGTCTAGGTATATTATTAATTGGTGTAGTAATAGATGTAATTATATTTATTCAATGGAGACAATCTGGTTTTGGCGTTTTAAATAAGGCTGGAGAAATGTCTGTTGCTTCAACACTGATAATTATTGGTGTACAAACGATTTTTTCTGCTTGTTTATTGAGTATGCTGAATGTTAATAATAGATGGTCAGATAAATAATAATTTATTATATGAATATTAGTTTTATTGCAGAGAGTATATATCCATTTAATAAAGGTGGTGCTGAAAAACGAATTTTTGATTATTCAGGTATTCTGGCAAGTAATAGTAGAAATACTGTATGTGTTATTTCAAAAAGGTGGTGGACTAGCAATGAGATAAAAGGTAAAAACAAAGTACAGTATGTAGGGATTTGTCAAAGAGCTGAAATGTATAAATCAAATGGAAAGAGGGATGTTGTATCTAGTGTGCGTTTTGGTATCGCGACATTTTTTTATGTTTTGAAGTCTGATAATGATATTTTGGATATTGATATTTTTCCATATTTTCCATTGATTTTTGCTAAAATTGCAACAGTTTTTAAAAAGAAAAAACCAATAATAACTTGTTATTGGGTGGAATATTGGGGGAAAGAATATTGGAAAAAATACTATAAAAAAATGTGGTTTTTGGGTGTTTGGCTAGAACAGATAAGCTTTTTCGTATGTGATAAAATTGTGGCAGATTCAAATTTTACAAAAAAACAACTTCAAAAAGCGTTTGATAGTAAACATAAACAAATTATATCTATTCCTCCAGTAAATATTGATAAAGATAGAATTAACAATGTAGTAGTAGAACAAGAAAAAATATATGATATAATCTATTATGGTAGAATTATAGAGCATAAGCATGTTGAATATATTGTTGATATTACAGAGAGATTATTACAAGATAATTCAAAAATTAAAGCATTAATTATAGGAGAAGGTCCGAGTAGAGTTAAAATAAAAAGTCAAATTATAAATAAAAAATTAACTAATAATATTAAGATAATTGATTTTGTAGAAAAATATGATAATTTAATTAAAAAAATAAAATCATCAAAAATTATGATACAACCATCAGAAAGAGAAGGATTTGGAATTACTGTCGTAGAAGCCAATGCGTGTGGATTGCCTGTTATGATTATGGACTGTCCAAATAATGCAGCAAAAGAATTGGTAAAAAATAATTATAATGGATATGTTTGTAAAGATATTGATGATTTGTATAAAAAAACAAAGGAAATATTAACAGATAAAAATAAATTAAATAAAATGTCACAAAATGCAAAAAAAGAAGCTATTAAGTATTCAAAGGATGTTATAAGGAGTAAAGTTTTGAATTATTATAGTGGGTTATTAAAAAATGATATAAATTGAAAAATGTTGTATATTGTATTAAATTATCCTCCTGGTTCATCTAAGGGTGGTATTGAAAAGGTTGTTAGAGAAATGCTTGAGAGCTTTTCGGAGAATAAAAAAGAAGAAATAATTATTATTTGCAATGGATTTAAAAATACTGATGTAGTATTTAATAATATTCCGATTATAAATTTGGAAACTAAAAGATATAAAATACTGGATTTTTTATTTTTTTATTCACATATTATTTTTTCTTATAAATTATATGTTTTTTTGAAATCAAAGTTAAATAATGGTGATACGGTAAATATTCATGAAGGTGATAGTGCTATTTCTACAATTTTTATGTTATTCCGTAAAAGAATAAATAAAAAAAATAAGATAGTAATAGTAAATCATGGCTTATTACTCATGCATCGCAAAAATTTTATTTTTAATTTGCCAAATAAATATATTTTATTAAAAATAATATTTTGTGTATCAATGCCGTACTATTATATAATTGAAAGAAATTATCTACGGAATGCAGACTATATTGTAACATTAACAAAAAAAACAAAAGCTTTTATTAAAAAATATATCAGTTTTAGATCAGATAAATTCAAAGGAAATTTTATGGAATATAGTGTGTTTAAATTAAAATAAATTATGGTCAGTAATGCAATAATTATTGTTAATTATAATAAAAAGGAATTATTGGAAAAATGTCTTGTGTCAATTTTTTTAATGGAATATGATGATTTTGTTGTTTTTGTAGTGGATAATGGCTCTGAAGATGGATCGATTGAAATGGTGAGGGATAAATTTTCTCAAGTCAGAATGATTAAAATGGGATACAATTCTGGATTTTGTAAAGCAAATAATGTTGGAATTCAAAAAGCAATTGACATGGGTTGTGAGAATGTAATTATTTTAAACAATGATACAGAGGTTGATAATTTTTTTTTGTCAAAACTTATTACTGAAGTTGATAAAAGAAAATCTATTGAGATGGTCGCGCCAAAGATTTTATATTTTTCAAATAAGGATAAGATTGATTCGGCAGGAATGCTTATAACATCAGACGGGATGGCGACAAATCGATTATTGGATAAAAAATCAGAAGAGGCTAATGATAAGTGCGAAGTATTTTGTCCTACTGGAGCAGCAGCGTTGTTTACTGTGGATGTTCTTAATGATATTAAACAAGATGGCATGTTTTTTGATGAAGATTATGAATATTATTTTGAAGATCTTGATATAGGATGGCGTGCACGATTGAGAGGGTGGAGATGTGTATATGTGCCAGATTCAATCGTATATCATCATAAAAATGCAACATCAGAAGCCTATTCAAAATTTATAGCATTCTACACTAATAGGAATATGTTTTATAATCTTATAAAGAACTATCCATTGATATTTTTTTGGAGAGCATTATTTCTTTCTTTAATGCGGTATCCATATTTATTATTACTCGCTTTATTTAAAAAAGGCACTGTTAGTAAGTTCAAATCAAATATGAACGGTAAAGATCTTGTGATTGTTACTATACGTGGGCTATATGACGTCATTAAACATTCTATAAATCTTTTTAATAAAAGAAAATATATTCAGAGTAGAAAAATTAAAACAGATTTTTCTGAATGGTTTAAAAAATATGGTATAGGATTTTTTGAGTCAAAATAATGATGTTCACATTTATGTAAAGCCTTAGTGCTTTCTGATTCTTGGAATAGTAATATTAATTAAATCCAATAATTCCCCGAGTCTTGACTCGGGGTCAACAACTAGTTTGTGAAACATCATAGAATGAGGGATAGTTTGAAAACCGTAGGTTTTCGAGATATGGGGAACCTAGGGTTATAAAAATTATTGTAGTAAAATATACTATCAGAAACCCTATGTATTAAAGCCATACCCTGCGGACTCTGCCCCAGAGTTGTTGATAATAATAAATTACTAAAAAAATGTAGTGAAGATGCATATAAAACTGTTTTCTTAGATTAAACACAAAACTAGGAACAATTAAATAAAACAAAATCTTCATATATGTTAATATAATAGCACTGTATAAAAAGTATATATCAATTAATAAATAAATTATTTATGAAAAGTGAAAAAACTAATGTTATTGAAATAGAAAATTAAATTGGATCACATGATGTTGCAGGAAGGTAGTTAACAAAGAATTGGATGTGTTGTTGTTTGAACTTTTATTTATGAGAAGCAAATGATGCTATTTATAATCGAATAATTAATCTGAGATGAATTTTAAGGGAAAAAAGAAATTAATAAAAATAATTGAAAAAATTCACTTATATATTTTTGGACATGATATTAGTGATAAGATGAGAGAATTTTTGGATAATTTATCATGGTCCTTTTTTGGTGGAGTAATTTCTGGTTTATTATTATTTATTGCAACAATAATCGCTGGTAGGTTTTTAGGTCCAGAAGAATTTGGAAGATATAATGTAATTATTATAATAAGTCAATTATTTTTGATTCCAATGTTATTAGGTATGGATATGTCTAGTGTGAGATTTATATCACAAACCAAAAATAAAAAAAAGCAAAGTAAATATATTAGTACAGCAATGGCTATTGTTGGCATGAGTATAATTGTGACAAGCAGTACATTATTTTTATTTAGTGATGAGTTAGTCAAGTATATGCATGTTGATGGCTTTATGGTGTTGATTGCTATTTTGTTTAGCGCAGCATTGAGTTGCAAGATGCTGTTTGATGGGTATATGCGAGGACTTAAATTATTTGAATATCAATCTATAGTTAGGATAATTGAGGCTATTATAGTTGTGAGTGCATTGATAATAGCTTTATTCTTATTGCATAATTATGAATATGTTTCTTATATGGTGCCTATTTTGATTGGTATGTGCATTGCAATTGTTTTGTGTTTTATGCGCATACATAAACAAATTACGTTAAAAATAAATATTAAAACTCTAAAGCAATTATTTGGTTATGGAAAATTTGTGATCTTGGGGTCAATCTTGGGTGTCGTATTAGCGATGGGAGATAGATTTTTGATAAATACGTATCTTGGCTCAGAAGAACTAGGTATTTATATGGCATATTATACAATTTCTATATCACTAGTAACACAGTTAACTACAATAATGATTAATGTCTTTTTTCCAAATATTGCCGATATTGATAATAAAATATTTATAATGAATAAAATAGAAAAATTGATGCTAATCGGTTTTGTGCCTATTATTCTAACACTGACATTATTTATTTTTGTAGCTATACATTTATTTGGACAAGAATACCCAATTTTAATAGGTATTATTATACTTTTTGCACTTTTAGGGACACTGCAATTTTTTGTATCATTTTTTGCGTCAATAGTAAATATACATTCTCGACAAACATATTTTTGGGGTTTATCTTTGCTTGCGGTACGTGCTATAATTTTTGTTGTGTATGCTATAGTGCTTATATATTTAAATTATTTGAATTTGTACACATTACTAGTTGGTTTAATATTGAACTATGTGGTAGATATATTTAATCTGCGATTTATTATAAAAAAATATGCATAAAAAAAAATATGATATTGTGATAGTTGGAGCAGGAATTTCTGGGAGTGTTTTTGCAGAAAGATCCGCAAATATGGGTAAAAGTGTTTTGATTTTGGACAAGCGTAATCATATAGGAGGAAATTGTTATGATTATAAATCAAATTCTGGTATTATGGTGCATAAGTATGGTCCACATATTTTTCATACAAATAATGAGAAAGTCTGGAAATACGTAAATAAGTTTGCAAAATTCAATAATTACACACATAAAGTATTAAGTAAAATAGATGATGATTTGTTTGAATTTCCGATAAATAGAAATACGATTAATAAATTTTTTGACAAAAAATTCAAAACTGATGATGAAGTGAAATATTTTTTAGATAGTGTACGAGATAAATCAATCAAGAAACCAAAAAATTCAGAGGATGCAATATTGTCAAGAATTGGTGTAGAATTATATGAGGCTTTTTTCAAACAGTATACTATTAAGCAATGGGATATATCACCAAGGGAGCTAGATAGGACAGTGATGGAAAGAATCCCTATTCGCACAAATATTGATGATAGATATTTTACTGACAAATTCCAAGGAATCCCAATAGAGGGATATACAAAATTATTTGAAAATATGTTGAATAATAGAAATATAGATATTCAACTGGATACTAATTTTTTTGATATTAAAGACAAATTGCGGTGTAATACGCTTGTTTATACAGGACCCATTGATAAATTTTTTGAGTATAAATATGGCAAATTAAAGTATCGTTCATTGGATATTAAGTTTGAAACAATAAATATGGAAAAATTTCAAGATGTAGGTGTGGTTAATTATCCAAATGAAAAGAATTTTACAAGAATTACTGAATACAAAAAATTTTTGGATGAAGATTCGAATAAAACAATAATTTCAAAAGAATATCCAAGGTGGGATGGTGAATTGTATTATCCTGTTTTGGATAAAGAAAATAAATTATTAAATGAAAAATATAAAAATGAAATTAAAAAATTAAAAAATGTTATTTTCATTGGACGATTGGCAAATTATAAATATTATAATATGGATCAAGCATTTGAAAATGCACTTGATTTATATAAATCACCTTATTGATACCATTTAAATAGCATGATTAATAATTAAATAAATAATATGAAAATAGTGTATTTTTTAACAGGTCTCGCTAAAACGGGTGGTCCAATGACTTTGTATAATTTTATGAATGGTTTAGTTAAAAAAGGTCATGATGTTTATGTTGTAACAATAAATGAGTGTTTTGTATGGGAATATAATAGTTATCAAAAATTTATAAATAAACATTCATATGTTAATCTATTTATAATTTTTATAAGTAAAATTATGATAAGATTAATTTTAAGTTGGAAAGAGGATAATTTTGATATAATTACAAAAAGACTTATAAAAAAATATAAGCAGTTGAATATTGATGGAGATGTGTTAATAGCAACACATATTAATACAGCAGAGGCTGTATTTAAATTGGGATTTAATAAAAAAATTGTTTTACATAGTCAACATTTTGAAGAATTGATGTGTCATAATAAATTTGATATAGCAAATATTAAAATTTATAATAATCTACCATTTAATCATATTGTAAATTGTTCATGGTTAAAGCAGATGTTTATTTTTAATTATAATATTTATCCAACAATTATTACTCCAGGTATGGACCATGAAATATTTTTTGGAAGAGTTAATAAAAAAAAATATACTAAACCAAAAAAAATCAAAGTAATTACATATTGTGATCCAAACAGAGAATTTAAAGGGTGCAAACAACAAATACAAATTTTAGAAAAATTATATGCTTTACATAAAGATATTTTAGAAATTAAAATTTTTGGTAATGATCCTGGTACTGATTTGTTTGAATACAGTTTTTTAGGCTTTGTTTCACAAAAAAAATTAGCAGAATATTACAGAGAAGCTCATGTGTCAATTACATTTTCTTGGTATGAATCATTTCCATTGCCACCTATTGAGGCTATGGCGTGTGGCTGTGCTGTTATATCAACTAAATATGGAACTGAAGATTATTTAATTGATGATGAAAATGGGAAAATCATAGATTCTTTTAATATTGAAGAAAGTGTGAATATAATTTCTGAAATAATAAAGAATCCAAAAAAAATGTATGAATATACATTAAATGGTAAAAAGGCTTCAGATAAATACTCATGGGGAAAACAGGTCGATGAGCTTGATAATTTTTTGAAGACAATAACAATACAACATTGCAGTGACATAAAAAGGATTCAAGGTGGAGATAATAAAGAGATGAATAGAATTTTTAATAAATAGTAGGGTAACCTAATTTTTTTTATGAAAATTGATCTTGATTGTGGAGAAAATAAAAAATGATTTATTGGAATTGATTGTGTACAACTATTTGAAGTGGATATTCTTTGTAATTTAGATAAAAAAAATTTCTCTAAAAGATAATTCTGTTGATGGAATTTATTTATTAAGATTTTATATCCTTGTGTTATAAATATTATTCCCCCCCCAATATTGTTTATAATAATTTTAAAATTATTGTTTTTTGGTAAATTGTATAAGAGAAATGATATGAGTTTAAATTCATTTATTGAATAATATTGATGTTTTGTACAAAAATTACAAAAGCATTTTAGCCAAGGACAAAACGTAGAAATATATGGTAAGTAAAAAAATAGTAGTAATTATACTTGGATATAATAGTCAAAAATACTTGGATAGTTTGTTTGAGTCTTTGGTTGGGCAAAATTATTTAAATGCAGATTATTATTATGTAGATAATGCTTCTGTAGATAATTCTATTGAGATTGTTAAAAAATTTAAATTTGTCAAAATTATCCAAAATAAAAAAAATTATGGGTATGCTGGTGCGTATTCTCGATTTTTGAAAGAGGTTTTTGCAAAAGATTATGATGGTGCTATATTATTAAATCCTGATGTTGTGGTTGGTGAGAATTGGTTGGGAGATTTGGTTGAAGAAGCATTTGCAGATAAATCTATAGGAGCAGTGCATTCCAAAATAATGTTTTTGGATAAAGATTTGAATAAGACAAATGAGGTTGTGGCTTGTGGTGGGGATTTGCATTTTTTGGGATTTGGGATTCTGAATGATAAATATTGTGATTGTGCAAAAAATAGTAAGCAAGTCTCTTTCATTAGTGGAACAAGTTTTTTGGTAAAAAGAGAAGCATACTTAAAAGTAGGTGGGCTAGATGAAGATTATTTTTTGTATTCTGAGGATGTTGATCTTTGTTGGCGTATTCAGTTAGTAGGCTATAAATGTATGACTGTAGAAAATTCAAAAGTGTGGCATCATTATGTTTTTGACAGAGCTGCAGATAATAGAAAAAAGTTTTATTATTTAGAGAGAAATAGATTGTCGGGACTTTTAAAAAATTATAGTTACAAAACTTTTTTGTTGCTTTTACCGGCATTAGTTATTTTGGACTTTGGGATAATTTTACATTCTATTAAAAATAAATATTTTATTGAAAAAATACAAGCAAATTGGGATTTTGTTAAGATCATTCCAGATTTGTGTAAAAAACATAAAATAATTCAAAAAAATAAAATTATTTTAGATAAGCAATTGTTTGAATTGATGAGTAAACAAATTCAATTTGATGAACTTGATAGCGTGGTGCTTAGGATGGCAAATAAGTTTTTTGTGGTGTATTATGATATTGTGAAACATTTAATATAAACTGTTATGAAAAAAGAAAAAAAGATAGCTGTCTTGATACCATGTTTTAATGAGGAACAGACTATCAAAAAAGTTGTTTCTAGTTTTCGAGAGCAATTACCGAAAGCGGACGTTTATGTGTATGATAATAATTCTACAGACAAAACATCAAAAAAGGCTCAAAAAGCAGGTGCTATTGTTCGAACGGAGAAAAAGCAGGGCAAAGGGGCTGTGATGAAGCGAATGTTCCGAGATGTTGAAGCTGATATATATGTCATCGTGGATGGTGATGATACTTATTCAGCCAGGAGTGTGCATAAGCTTATAAATGGAGTGAAGTGTGGTGCAGATATTGTGGTGGGTGATCGCATTTCAAATGGGCAATACACAAGTGAAAACAAAAGATATTTTCATAGTTTTGGTAATTCTTTGGTTAAAGCGATGATTAATCGATTTTTTCATGTGAAGCTAAATGATATTATGAGTGGATATCGTGCGTTTTCTCGTGATTTTGTCAAGAATTATCCTGTACTTTGTGATGGATTTCAAATTGAAACTGATATGACTATATTTGCACTTGATCATAATTTTATTATTGAGGAAATCCCTGTTGAGTATAGGGATAGGCCAAAGGGCAGTACTTCAAAATTACGTACAATTCCAGACGGTATTAAAGTTATGTTTACCATATTTAATCTACATCGTCATTATAGGCCACTTCGATTTTTTGCTGGTATCAGCACGCTATTTTTTATTGCTGGCATTATTGTTGGAACACCTGTTGTTTTGGAGTATCTGGATAATACTTATATTTATAAAATTCCATCAGCTATTTTGGCTTCAGGGCTAATTTTGATGTCAGTACTTGTTGGAGCTATTGGCATAATTTTGGATTCAGTTCGTAGAGTTGGTAAAGAGCAATTTGAAATGAATAGAAAATAGTTTGGCAATTATTACAGAATTAATCAAATTACAATAACAAATTTTGTATAAGTGTGGTATTATATAACCAAGTTTGTTATTGATGCAATTTATGAAAATTAAAGAAGGATTTACATTGATTGAGCTTTTAATAGTTATTGCTATTATTGGGATTTTGGCTGTGACTGTTATGCAAGTTATGAAAAACGTGCGATTTAAGGCAAAGAATGCTTCTTTTCGTTCTAGTGTCTCTAGTATTAAGACTGTTTGGACTGCGTGCTGCGATGGGGGTGGAAATATTTATACAAAAGGGGTTACAGAGGGTAGTGATATTTATATTTGTGATGATCAGTCTATTATTGATGCTGTTTATCCTGGGGATGATAATATTGGCAGTGTTACGGTGGGCACACAGTGTGATAGTGGACATTATGAAGTTACGGTAACACCAGGCATTAAAAATACCGGAAGTTGTGTTAGTGTTACATATGACGAAACTGGTGAAGTTGATAGTGTTGGATGTTAATTTGAGTGGATGGTTTTTTTAATAAATGTTATTTGAATTTTTGTTAATAATATCTTGAAATGAATTTAGGATAATAATAATTATGATGATTATAGTTTTATTTTTTATTTATGGATTAGTTTTTGGTAGTTTTGCCAATGTGATAATTTCTCGCATGCACAGTAGTGAGAAAATTTTTTTGAGTTGGTCTCATTGTCCAAAGTGTAAGCAAAAAATAAACTGGAGAGACAATATTCCTTTGTTAAGTTTTGCGTTACTTAGAGGCAAATGTCGTAATTGTAAAAAAAAGATATCATGGCAATATCCGATAGTGGAGTTAAGTGTGGCTTTGATTTTTGCATTTGTTGGGTATCTTTGTAGTGTCGGTGCTGTTGGTTTTATGGTTGCAGTTTTACAAGCATTAGTTTTTTTGTGTTTTGTAATAATTTTTGTTTATGATGTAAAGTATATGGAGATACCTATGAGTGTTATGTGGTTGTCTATTGTATTTCTTTTTATTATAAATATTTTGATTGATATAGATAATGGTATTTTTGTAATAAGTTTTTGGGATAGTCATTTCTTTTTGTATAGTCTAAGTGCTTTTGTAGCTTTTAGTTTTTTCTTCGGACTTAGTTATATATCTGATGAAAAATGGATGGGATATGGAGATGCTTTTGTAGCGATTGCAATTGGACTTATGCTTGGGCCTATTGGAACATTTTTGGCTCTAATGGTTGGGTTTTGTGTTGGAGCTTTTGTTGGTTTGATTCTTGTAATTCTAGGAGGAAAAACAATGAAAACGGCAGTCCCCTTTGGACCATTTTTGCTTTTTGGACTTTTTATAATATTTGTAATACAAAATTTGTGGCCTAGTTTTATAGATTTGTTTATATAGATTTTGTAATTTTTACCGTGATAGCAAATATAACGGACTGGGCTATGAGCCCAGCTCCTGCGAGATAAATTCCATATTTGGAAATATAATGACATATATTATAAAAGTATGTTATAATAAATGTAACATTAAAATAAATATAAAAATGTTGTTATGAATAAAAAAGGATTTACATTTATTGAAGTAATCATAATTTTTACAATTATTTTTATAATGACTGCTGTGCTTTTGGGTACGTCATATAAAGATAGATCAAAGAAGCAGATAGAATCAGTAGCACGTGAGGTATCTGCAGCGATTCGCGAAACTCAAAATAATGCTTTAACAGGAAAGCAAAAACAAAATGATGTTATGCCATGTGCTTTCGCATTTAAAACTTATACAAATGGTTATAAAATGTTTTATTCTTATCGCAGTTTGGATGATAGCTGCCCTCCAGATGTGATTGCCACTGATACAACGCCAAGTGGTGAAATGGCTGGGTTTTGGGAGTCTTTAGTTAGTACGCAATTACCAAAGGATGTGCATATAAATACTATAGCAGTAGATTATAATGAAAATCGAAGTTCTAATGAAGATAACATAATATTCCTAGTTCCGTATGGTGATTTTATTGTAACCAAAAGAGTTGGTAATAGTAGTGATTATAAAGGTATTGATGTGCGTGTTGAAAAAAGTGATGGTTCTGAAAAATATCATATTTGTGTGCATGCTACTGGACTTATAGAGGAAATTGGATTTAATAATGAAGATTTAGCATGTGCATTTTAGTATGTATTTGAAAATATTTTTAAGTTAAATAAGGTAAATTGATGAGGTTTAAAAAAGATAAAAAAGGATTTTCTATTGGAGAAGTGATGATAGCAACCTTTATTTTGTTGGTTGGTATAGTAGGAGCTATAATGTTGACTGTAAAGAGTGTCGGAAATATTAGTGATGGTAGAGAGGCTATAATCGCATCACTTCTTGCACAAGAAGGTACTGAGTTGGTCAGAAGTGTGAGAGACAATACCGTTACTCAAAGAGGTGGTGATTGTAATAGTTATAGATGTACTGCTTTCGATCAAGAGGCTAATTATGGTTGGCCATCACTCATATTGGGAGCAAATGAGGTAACATGTTCCATTGATTATACTATTAGTGGTGATGGTAGGTTGAACTGTTCTGAATATACTGCAAAAGAGAAAATCTATTTAAATAAAGATACAATGTTATATTCACACTCATCAGGTGGAAATAATGTATCTGATGCTAATTTAAAACGTAAAATTTTTATAAAATATGAAACTACAAATGGAACAAATCCGTCTCACTTGGTTCAAAATGAAAT
>CAZHQB010000004.1:22504-39361 GCA_964534895.1 uncultured Micavibrio sp. | reverse complement strand
ATTTTTGACAAGGGATGTATTTATAATTATGGTAATAAGTCAATGTACAAGTAGGATATTTTTTGTGCAAGGTTTTTGCAGGAATTGGTTTGCAACTGTTTCAGATATTCGAAAAACATAAATAGAAATAAAAACAAATAAACAGGAGTGTAACTTCATTCCTGCGTGAATAGGACATGTTTGTATTGGATATATTTTAAAATATATAAAATAAATTACAGACTTGTTTTTGCAAAAATGCCATATTGTAATCTACAAAAATTAGATTTAGTATATTGTTTTATGTACATAAATATGTAACAATCTGATTATGCAGAAATTTAAGTTATATAAACAATTTGAGCCAACGGGTGATCAGCCACAGGCTATCAATGAATTAGTTGATGGCATAAAATCTGGTAGTGATGCGCAGACGCTTTTGGGTGTGACGGGTTCAGGTAAGACTTTTACCGTGGCCAATGTAATTGAGCAGATTCAAAAGCCAACACTTATAATTGCACACAATAAAACGTTAGCAGCACAGTTAGTACAGGAGTTTAGGACTTTTTTTCCACAAAATGCTGTGGAGTATTTTGTCTCATATTATGATTATTATCAACCAGAAGCTTATGTAAGAGCAAGTGATACATATATTGATAAAGAAGTAGAAATAAATGAAGAGATTGATAGGTTGAGGCATGCTGCAACTGCAGCAGTGCTTACTCGTAAAGATGTGATAGTAGTAGCTAGCGTATCGTGTATTTATGGTTTAGGTTCCCCTGATTTTTATAAAAAGAGCATGGTAACTATTTATGTGGGGGATAAAATTGATAGAGAGGAATTGTTCAAAAAATTTATTGACCAACATTATGAGAGAAGCGAAATTTTAGCGCGTAGTAAATTTAGAGTAACTGGACCGACTGTCGATATAGTGCCAGCTGGCCGTGAAGCTATTATCAGGATTATCTTCAAGGGGAATAGAATTGCTAGGATGATGGAGATGGATTTGATTAGTGGTAAAAAAAGAGTTGATATGGATGAAGCTATAATTTATCCAGCAAAACATTTTGTGGTACCAGAGCCTGTGTTGCAAAAATCTATCAACCACATTGAAAAAGATTTAAAAGACAGATTAGACTATTTTCAAAAAAGAAATAAATTTCTTGAAGCTCAAAGATTAGAACAAAGAACAAGACAAGACATAGAAATGATGAAGGAGCTTGGTTATTGTAATGGCATTGAAAATTATTCACTTTACTTAACAGCTAGAAAATCAGGGGAAACGCCATACACACTTATGGATTATTTTCCAGATGATTATATGCTTGTGATTGATGAGTCACATGTGAGTGTACCACAAATTGGGGGGATGTATAGTGGTGATAAAGCTCGTAAACAAAACCTTATTGAACATGGATTTCGGCTACCCAGTGCATTGGATAATCGTCCACTTAATTTTAGAGAATTTGAGCAAAGGATGGGGCAGACTATTTTTGTATCTGCTACTCCTGCAAAATATGAAAGTGAAAAAAGTACACAAATTGTAGAGCAAATTATTCGTCCTACAGGCTTGTTGGATCCAAAATTAGTAATTCGACCAACAAAAGCACAAGTATCTGATGTAATAAAAGAAATTAATAAGGTTATTAAAAAATGTGAACGAGTTCTTATAACAACGCTTACAAAAAAACAGGCAGAAAATCTATCTGAATATTTGGATGAAAATGAGATTAAATCAAAATATTTACATTCTGATGTTGATACGCTTGATAGAATTGCAATACTTGAAGAATTACGAAAAGGAAAATTTGATGTGTTGGTAGGCGTAAATTTATTAAGGGAGGGACTTGATTTGCCAGAAGTTTCTTTGGTGGCCATACTGGATGCTGATAAAGAAGGTTTTTTGCGATCTGAGGTATCACTTGTTCAGACAATAGGACGAGCTGCTAGAAATGTTGAAGGTCGTGTAATTTTGTATGCTGATAAAATAACGGGTTCACTTAAAAAAGCAATCAGCGAGACTGAACGTCGTCGTAAAATTCAAGAAAAATACAATAAAAGAAATAATATTACACCAAAAACAATACAAAAAACTATAACATCAATTGTAAAGAAAAAAGAAGAAAATCAAAAGAAAAAAGCAAAAGAATTTATTGAATTAGCTAATATTGAAAATATAGATGGATATTTAAGACAACGTAAAACTGATATGAAAAAGGCAGCTAAAATACTTAATTTTGAAGAAGCTGCAATGATTCGTGATGAAATCAAAGAATTAAAAAAAATAATAGGTTAATTTGAGTTTTAACAGTTATTTAATACATTGTTCTTTTTTAAAATTTAAGATAAACTAGAGTTGTTAAGTATATTGTTGATGCTGAATACAAAAAGGAGGATTGTTATGAAAAAGCCAGGAAGATGGGAAGCTGTTGAAAAATCAAATAGAACGAAAAAGGCTTTAGCAGAACATGCGAGATTATCTGAACTTTATAAAAAAGATCCAACTTCTTTTGAATTAGAAAGGCGGAGATTAATAGTAAGGGAAATTGCACAGTGTCATGATGTGAGATTGAGAAAAAAGTTGGAGCAGTTTCAATCAGATATTAATCGTATAATAAAAGGTGCGGGTTCTGATGAAAACAAGCTTATGTTAATGCAAGCAATGTTAACACATAAATTTGTAAATGAATTTATACCAGCATTAAAAAGCTTAGAACAAATCTCGACAATGCTTAAGGAGAGTGATAATAAGACACATCTCAAATTGTGTTAGAAATAATATTGGATCAGTAATTTGCTGATCCAATATAATAATAAAATATGAAAAAACATACACAAAAGCAAAATATATTATACAAAATTAAAAATAAAATTATACGTAATTACAAACATAAGCACCCCCTACTCTTTTTTGCTGTTTTATTCGATGTTTTTATTATTGTAGTATTTTTTATAATTAGTACAATAAATAATGATTTAGATTTATTAAATACAAAAAGATTGTTATTTAATCAACCTGATTTGCAGTTACAAGCTGATATAGAAGAACTTACAAAAGGATATCCAATAGAAAAAATAGCACCACTTATTGCAAGAGAGAATAGAGAAACTGCAGCATTTATGGTAGCAATTGCTAGAAAAGAAAGTGCATGGGGCAAAAGAACACCAAAATTAAATGGACAAGAATGCTATAATTATTGGGGGTTTCGTAAAAAACAAAAGCGAATGGGTAGTGGAGGACATACTTGTTTTAATAGTCCTAATGAAGCTGTATATGTTGTTGCGAGACGGATTAGTAGACTAATTAAAAAAGGATATAATACTCCAGAAAAAATGGTTTTGTGGAAATGTGGAGATTGTACTGGTTCGGCTAAAATTGGAGCTAAAAAGTGGATTCAAGATGTGAATTTGTATTATAAAAAAATATATCATGATTAATGTGCTACTAATCAAGTGGTTTTTATAGGGGTAATGTCTCCATACATTTTATATTAAAGCAGTTAATTTAGATTAAGACATAAACTTTGCGGTAATTAATTTGTAACTAGTTTTGTGTGTTTTAGGAATATAAGTAGATACAAAAATATAGTGAATTGAGGTATGACCTCACTTCTGCACAAATGATGGATACAAGGTATATAATCTTGCTTCCATAAAAGTTCATTCTTGTAAAAATAACTTGAGTATAAAAACAATGGAAATAGTAAAGTTATCTCTCAAAGAGGTTGACTTTATTTGTATATTACAAGATAATGGTATTTGTTATTAAATTAAAAATATATATGGAATATAAAAAATATACGTTAAAAAATGGGGTGCGCGTAGTATTGGTACCAATAAGAGAAATGACAACAGCTACAGCATTAATTTGTGTTGGCACTGGGTCACGTTTTGAAAGTAAAAAAGAAAATGGTTTGGCCCATTTTTTAGAACATATGTTTTTTAAGGGCACAAAAAAACGACCAAAAGCAATTGATATAACAAAGGAGCTTGATGCATTAGGTTCACAACATAATGCGTATACAGGAAAGGATAGAACAGGATATTATACAAAAGTACCATCAAATAAAATTCTTGAGTCATTGGATGTGCTAAATGATTTATTTATTAACTCAACATTTAATAGTGCTGAGATAAAAAAGGAGTCAGGAACTATCATACAAGAAATAAATATGTATGAAGATATGCCATCAAGACTTGTTTATGATATTTTCGAAAATTTACTTTACGGAACAGATCATCCTTTGGGTCGAGATATCATAGGCACAAAGAAGAATGTGACATCATTTAAACGAAATGATTTTATAAAATATTTAAGACGATGTTATACAGCAGAAAACACAGTTGTATGTGTTGCAGGTAATTTTCCACAGGGTAAAGTGCTTGCAAAAATTAAAAAAGATTTTAAAGAAATGCGTGAAGGAAATAAACCAGTATATAAAGTTTATATTAACAATCAAGCAACTCCAGCTATTAATATTAAAAATAAAAAAACAGATCAAACACATTTTATAGTGGGTGTTCATACGGGAGGTTTTAAACATAAAGATAGATATGTGTTGTCAATATTAGCAAATATTTTAGGTGGCGGTATGAGTAGTAGGTTGTGGGAAGAAGTTCGGACAAAACGGGGATTGGCTTATAATGTGCAAGCATTTACAGATTTTTATCCAGAGACAGGATTTTTTGCGGTTAAGGCTGGAGTAGAACATGAAAATCTTATAAAAACTTTACAGATTGTAATCAAAGAAATGAAAAAGATTGTTAGTGAAGGTATAACAAAAGAAGAATTTGAAAGAGCTCGTAGTGGATTTGCAGGACGCTTAGCATTTAGCATGGAAACGTCTGATACAATTGCAAGTAATTTTGCAGAACAAGAGGCTGTACGCAATGAAATTATTGTGCCTTCAGAATCATTAAAGCGTATTAATAAAGTATCGCGTAAAGATATTCAACACGTAGCAAAAGAAATTTTTGTGAACGAAAAATTGAATTGTGCAGTGATTGGACCGCAAAATAAAAATAAAAAATTGATTGAGAAAATTTTAAGTTTTTAAATTTTGCAGAATTTAATCTATAAAGTAGACGCCGTATATTTAAAATTATAGTATAGATAGAAAAATATAATGAATCAGAGTACGATTTCACTTCTATATAATTTTTTTCTATCTTAATTTTTGAATATATTGTATACTGAATTTATCTAAATTATAATTATAAGTTATGGACAATATAATGCAGATGGCCACAAATATTATATTGCGAGCAGTTGTTATTATATTAACATTGTGGTTTTTGTATATAATTCGTGATGTTATATGGCTTTTTTTAATTGCAATTATTATTACAGCAGCTCTTGATCCTGTTATTAGTCGTGTACAGAAATTTATTAAATCACAAAGAGCTGTGGCTGTGAGTGTAGTGTACATTTCTTTTTTTAGTGTTTTAGCTGTCTTTATTGCGTTTGTAGCGCCAATGCTTGCTAATCAGTTTGACCAATTAGGCAGAGAATTGCCACAATTTATGGCAAAATTTTCTTCAGGAAGTATAACAGATTTTCAAGATATTTCTTTTGGTGATATTAGCCAAAAAATTGTAGGATTACTTTCCAATCCATTTTCAACTACGTTTAGTTTTTTTACTACGGTAATATCTATCGTTGCAGTCGTAGCGATGTCATTTTATATGTCATTAAAAAAGGATGGTCTAAAAAAATCATTATTACTCATAACACCAAAACAATATATAGGATATGTTTCATCATTAGTTGATCGTATACAAAATAATTTTGGACGTTGGATGGTTGGGCAAGTAATTACCATGATTTTTGTAGGCATCCTATATTATATCGCATTGATAATTTTAGGTGTGCCCTATGCTCCAGTTTTGGCGATTATTGGTGGTTTATTGGAAATTATTCCATATTTTGGACCAATTATTGCTTCTGTACCAGCGATACTCTTTGGCGTGATAGAAGAACCAATTATTGGTATTATGGTAGCTGTTGCTTATTTTGTTATAAATTTGATTGAAAATCATTTTTTAGTTCCAAAAATTATGAATAAAGCTGTAGGACTTAATCCAGTTTTTATCATTTTAGCATTGCTTATTGGTGGTAAAATAGCTGGGGTAGTGGGTATGTTTTTGGCTGTGCCGATTTCTGGTGCCATCGGATTATTTATTAAAGATATAATGGATAAGAAAATTGTGTAGTTTGTTTATTATAATTAGAAATTATGAATTCACGGAAAAAACGACCTGAAGGTGGTTTGTTGCAGTCAAAAGAATGGGCGCAACTTTTAAGTGTTGAAGGGAAAAAGGTTGTAAACATCTTTGATCGTAAGACTGTAAAATATGGAGTTTTGCATAAATTACCGATTGTGGGAAAATATATGTATATACCACGAGCATGTAATTTTAACAAATTATTAATTGATGATTTATTTGATAAAATACACAATAATTATTGTGGGTGGGTACGTGTTGATATATGTGATGAAAAGTTATTAGATATTTTTTGTGCAAAGGGTGTGAAGTGTGTAAAGGCTCCACATAATATGCAACCAAAATGTAATTTAATTATTGATATCACAAAGGATGAAGAAGAATTACTAAAACAAATGAAAAGTAAAACAAGATATAATATACGTTTAGCACAAAAAAAAGGTGTGAATGTATTTTGTACGAGGGATAAAAAATACATAGATATTTTTTGTGATTTAGTTGAGGAAACTGCACATAGAAAGGATTTGGTATTTCATAGTAGAAAACACTATCATGAAATATTTAATAACATTCCAGATAATATTATACAATTATATATTGCACAATATAACAATAAAATAATTGCAACAAATATTATTTCATTCTATGGTGGTGTTGCGACGTACCTCCATGGTGCAACTTCTGATAAGTATAGAAATGTAATGGCACCATTTCTTTTGCAATGGCAAGCGATAAAAGATGCTAAAAAGAGAGGGTGCCAGTGGTATGATTTTGGTGGAGTATTTCCGGATAGTAATAATATGGGCAAAAAAGGTATTACCAGATTTAAGATTGGCTTTTCACCAAAAACAGAATATTTTATAACTGAAGGTTCATATGATATTATAATATCTAATATTAAATATAAACTTTATACTTTTTTACAAAAAATAAAAAGATTATAGTATATTATATATCCCATAATCTTTTATGTTTTTTTTATAACGTTATTTTAGTGATCTTAATTTTTTTGTTTTCAAGTTGAAAGCCTTCTGGAGGGTTTAACGATGATCCTAATACATATTTAGTATATGGTTCAGAGCGGTACACCCCATCGGAGGTGGTAGCTGTCAAAACGAATTCTAACTTTTTAGTTGCAATATCTTTCATTACAAAAGTTATTTTCCTTATGCCAGTGTCATCAATAAATGTATATACAATCTTATTATTACATTCAACTATAAATGCAGTTTTTGTTGAACTGGCGTATTCAAAAAAGATTGTTACATTTCTTTCTGTCGCATCTGAATAGATGACGGACAAAAATATTACAGCTAATACAAGTGATGTCAAAAGAACGATTTTTTTCATCAGATCCTCCGCAGTTGAGTTATGTTGAAATTGTAATTTACATAAGTATAATCATTTTATGAATAAATTGCAAGTGGCGTGCTCCTACATTCAACAATTAAACACAATAATCCTATAAATATCAATTTCACCATTCCTATAAAACACAAGGAATAATACTCGACTTCATTGTACAGGAGCGAGGTTATATTTCAGTTCGTAACGTTTATCACATCAATCACATTTTTTCAAATATATGAAACTAGTCACGAGCTAGTTCCCGCAATAGTTTCAAATGTTGCAATTAATTATTTAGTTTAGCACTATAATAATTTTCCCTTTTTTCGTGTTTTCTAGTATTATAGTTAGTATGAATAGGACTTTATTTTTTATTAAAAAAATAATCCCAAAAAGATTATTTAAGATACTACAGCCAATATATCATTATGTACTCAATTTTATTGCAGCGCTGGCTTTTGGATTTCCTAGTAATCAATTAACAGTTATTGGAGTTACAGGTACAACTGGTAAGACAACAGTTGTGTATATGACAGCAGAACTTTTGAAATATGCAGGAAAGCGTGTGGGATATACATCAACAGCAATGTTTTCTGATGGAAAGAATGAATGGCTCAACGATAAAAAGATGACAATGCTTGGACGTTTTTTTACACAAAGAATGCTTCGTAAAATGGTGCAAAATGGTTGTGATGTAGCAATTGTGGAAACGACATCGGAAGGCATTATACAATACAGACATCGCTTTATTAATTATGATACAGTTGTATTTACAGGACTTTATTCAGAACACATTGATTCACATGGAAGTTTTGAAGATTATAAAAAAGCAAAGCAAAAATTATTTGTACATGTTGGCAGATGTAAAAAGAAGTATATATGTGGGAGAAAAGATTATAAAACGATTATTGTGAATTTAGATGATGAACATGTACAAGATTTTTTGAAATTTGATGCAGACTATAAACTTGGTTTTACACAAAACTTAGATACACAAGTTGTAGATTCGAGTGTAGAAAAAATAGAATATAGATATAAAGGTGTAAATAAACAAGGTATATATTTTACATTTGGAGAAAAATATATACAAATGTATATATTTGGTGAATTTAATGCAATGAATGCTGCGGCTGCGGGTTGTATTGGTAAAACTTTAGGACTTAATGAACATACTATAAAAGTTGGTTTAGAAAAAATTAGGAGTTTGCCGGGACGTATTGAGCGAATTGATGGAGGACAAAATTTTACAGTTATTGTTGATTATGCTTTTGAACCAGTTGCAGTAGCAAAATTATATGAAACAATTGCAGTACTTGAACCAAAAAAAATTATTCATGTGCTGGGCTCATGTGGTGGAGGACGGGATGTGATACGTAGAGCTGAATTAGGACGTATTGCTGGACAAAAAGCTGATTATGTAATTGTAACAAATGAAGATCCTTATGATGATGATCCGATGGAAATTATAAAAAATGTAGCAAATGGAGCAAAAGAAAAAGGGAAGGTAGAAAATAAAACTCTTTTTATCATAGAAGACAGAAGAAATGCTATCAAAAAAGCTATTTCACTTGCTAAAGAAAATGATATTGTGCTGATAACAGGTAAAGGTTCTGAGCAGGCGATAGCTGTGCAAAATGGTCGATTAATTCCATGGGATGATAGGATGGTTGTAAAGAAAATTTTAATTGACAAACAAGTCAAGAGATGTTAGCATATAACGTTAGTTCATTTAATAATAAAATACTGACGGAGAGGAAATATGCTTAAAGGTAGAAAGCTTACAAGAACAAATAAAAATGATGCTTTTGTTTTTGTACATGGAAGGAAGACTAAAATGCTGAACTTGTCAAACGGAGGAATGTGCATTCAAAACAATGAGATGCTTAATTTTTTACAAGAAGGTATGCACATAAAGGTTGTATTTCAATTATGTAGGACAAAAATCGTAGAAGATTTTGTGGTAAGATATATATTAAATGATAAAATAGGATTACAGTTTGCTGATGAAAAAACATTAAGTCCGCAGCAAAGAGTAATCGCATATCAAAATTAAAAACAAAGTCATACTGAGCAATCTCAAGTATGACTTTTATTTTATATATTAGAAAAGATCCAAATTAATATTGTGCTTAGAATTATACCAACACCAATTCCGCCGATTATTTCATTAGTATAATGTCCAACATGTTCTTTTAGTCGGGGAAATTCTTTTTTGTCAATGTTATCCATCTCACTAACTAATTTATTGAGTGTTTTGCCTTGTAAACCTATGTGCATTCTTATGCGCATTGCGTCATATATGGTTATAAAAGCAAAACAAGTGGCAACAGCAAATGTGCCAGAGGTGATATTTTCATAATATCCGATTACGATAACCAATGCAGTTACAAATGCGCTATGAGCACTAGGGAAATGTCCAGGATCGAATAAATTATCAAATTTAAACCCATATTTATAGGATAATCTAATAAATTTCATTAACTGGGCACAGATAATAACAATAATTGGAATTAAGAATAATTTATATTGTAATAATATATCAATCATATATAGCATTATAACATCTCTTTCATTTTTTACTAGAGTATGTTATATTTTTAAGTATAATAAGTAAATAATTAAAATATGTTTGGAATAATTATCCTAGTTGCATTAGTCACATTAATTGGAATGGTAATTGGTATTTATAATACTCTTGTAAAGATGCGTATGCGTGTCGATGAAGCTTGGAGTGATATAGATGTTCAACTCAAGAGGCGTTATGATTTAATCCCAAATCTTGTGGAAACAGTTAAAGGATATGCAAAACATGAGCGTGAAACACTTGAAGCAGTAATGGAAGCACGGTCTAAAGCCACATCAATTAAGGTTGATGCAAGTAATGCAACCGCAGAAAATATGGCTGCATTGGCAGGTGCTCAGCAGGGACTTTCTGGAGCATTAGGCAAACTATTTGCAGTTGCGGAAAATTATCCAGATTTAAAAGCAAATCAAAATTTCTTACAATTACAAAATGATTTAACAGATACAGAAGACAAAATTCAAGCATCTCGACGTTTTTATAATGGTACAGTGCGTGAATATAATACTAAGGTGGAAACCGTTCCTAGTAATATAATTGCTTCAATTTTTAACTTTACAAAACGAGAATTTTTTGAAATTGAAGACGAAAAGCAACGTGAAAATGTAGAAGTAAAATTTTAAGAAATTTAAGGTTACAATAATTGATATATGTCAACATTGTATACTCATCAATCAGAAAATATTTTTAAAACGTGGTTGCTTATGACTGCGTTTTTTGGCTTGATTGTTATAATCGGTTTTGTGATGTCAGTTGTTTTTCATAATAGTGCAATATTAATATTCGCAACATTATTTGCGGTAGGATCAAGTATCTGGTCATATTGGTTTTCTGATAAAATGGTTTTGAAAATGACCAATGCAAAAGAAATATCAAGGAATAATTTAAAAGATTTATATGAAATTGTTGATAATCTTGCAATTACGGCAGGTTTACCAACTCCAAAGATTTATGTAATTGATGATATGGCTTTAAATGCTTTTGCAACAGGTAGAAATCCGAGTCATGGTGTAATTGTATTTACTAGGGGATTATTAGAAAAACTTAATAAAGAAGAAATCCGTGGTGTAGCAGCGCATGAAATGTCGCACATAGGAAATAGAGATATTCTTGTTGGAACAATTGCTGTTATTTTCACAAGTATGATAGCTCTTGCTAGTAGGTTTATGTTTTTTTCTAATAGTGATTCACGGGAAGGTGGTGGAGCTCTGATGATGCTTTTGAGTATAGCTTTATTAGTGCTAGCACCATTAGCTGCTACGATGCTTAGATTGGCGATATCGCGTAAAAGAGAGTTTTTGGCAGATGCTTCTGGAGCATTGTTAACCAGGTATCCAGAGGGCTTAGCAAGTGCATTGGAAAAAATTAGTGCAGATCCAAATCCTGTTATGAGTGCATCAAATACTACAGCACATTTATTTATTGCAAATCCACTTAAGGGGAAAAATATGATGAAATTTTTTATGACACATCCTCCTGTCAAAGAGCGAATAGCTAGATTACGTGGAAGCTTGGATTGATTTTTTAATAGATTTTTTGTAGATATATGTATTGGAAACCTCCTAAGAATTCGGCTAAATATTATTGGACAGAACATGCTAAAGTAAAAATGCGTCAGTACGGTTTGAGTTCCCAAAGGGTTACTCGTGTTATACGAGCACCTATTCGCATAGAAGAAGGAATAGTTAATAATACTATTGCTGCAGTGCAGCCTCAATCTACAAAAAAAGGTAATGATGGTAAAAAAACATGGACAAATGAAATATGGGTAATGTATCAAATTAAAAATAGAAAAGCTAATATAAAAAATGATAGTGTAATGGATGAAAATATGGTTGCGTTTTTAAGTAAAAGTACACAGCCTCAAAAACAAGTTTATATAATTAGCGCATGGCGTTATCCAGGTAAAACTGTACCAGGAGGATGTTTGCCAGAAGAAATTTTAGATGAGATTGCAGAAGTTGAATAATCTGTTATACTTAAAATAAATATAAGAAGTAATTTTATATATAAAATAGAAAGGTAGGTGACATTATGGAAGAACAAAACATGCAACAAGAACAAACACAGCCACAAACACCACAGCCAGAGCAAAAGCCTGTGATGCAAGCTGATTCTGCTGATGTTGAAAAAAATAAAACAATGGCTATTTTAGCGTATTTTATTTTCTTTTTGCCACTCGTAACAGATGCTAAAGATTCCCCATTTGCAAAATTTCATGCAAATCAGAGCTTAGTACTTTTGATTGCAAACTTTGCTGTTATGATTGTTGGTAGTATAATTCCTATTATTGGTTGGATATTATTACCATTTGCATTATTGGCGGTATTTATTTTTTGGATTATGGGAATTATGAATGCGGTGAATGGAAAGATGAAAGAAGTGCCGCTTATAGGGAGTATCCATATTTTGGATAAATAGATTGTTCTGATTTAAATTATTGGAGAAAAATAAAAAACGAGTTTTATGCTCGTTTTTTATTTTGTGATATAATATAAGAAAGATTTTAGGTCACTGAAGAATTAAAATTTTTTGTCATCTCGAGTACAGTATAAGTAGAGTCGAAAGATTGAGGTGAATGCCGTAGACAGAGAATGTACTCTTGAGTACTTAAATCTGTAAGGATGTGATAAAATTGTTAACTTAGAGATTTCTCCACTCCGCTAATGATACAGTCGAAATGACAAATTGTTAATTTTTCAGTGGTCTTAGATTTGTAAATTTAATAAAAAATTAAAATGAAAAGAAATATACAAATGAAACATACAAAAATTGTTGCTACACTTGGACCAGCTTCGGAGACGGTTGCTGTTTTGGAAAATATGATACGGGCGGGGTTAAATGTTGCGAGATTTAATTTTTCACATGGGGAGTATGAATGGCATGAAAGAGTCATGAAAAATGTACGTACTGCTGGGAAAAATGTGGGAGTGCCTATTGCAATTTTGGCTGATTTACAAGGTCCGCGAGTGCGTACACATATGAGTAAAGAATTACAAATTAAAAGTGGTGATACTGTACGTATTTTTGATATTAGTACAAGAGAAAGTGAAATTAAAAAAATAGCACAAGATGAAAAGATAATTGTGTTGGATTGTCCAGCAATTATTAAGGAGTTGTCTGTTAGTAATGAAATTCTTATAGAAGATGGGCTATTAAAAGTACGTGTTATTGATTTATTTGATACTTATGTTATCGCAGATGTAGTAGATGGAGGAATTGTTAAAAATCATAAAGGTGTAAATATTCCAGATGCTCGTATTCCGCTTCCTACTGTGACAAAAAAAGATTATGATGATTTGGAATTTGCTCTTGCTCATGATATAGATTTTGTGGCAATGTCTTTTGTACGTGATGGACAAGATATTATAGATCTTCGTAAACATATAAAAAAGATTATTACAGATGATATGAAATTGCCAAAAATTATTTCAAAAATTGAGTGCAAGGAGGCACTTAATAATCTTGAACATATTTTGAGCGCAACAGATGCTGTTATGATAGCTAGGGGTGATTTGGGTATTGAAGCTGATCCATCACGCATTACAATTTTAGAAAAAGATATTTTAAAAAAAGCAATCAATCACCTTCGGCCAGTAATTGTGGCAACACAAATGTTAGCTAGTATGGAATATAATGCACGTCCAACACGAGCTGAAGTTGCAGATGTTACAAATGCTGTAGCAGATCATACAGATGCTGTCATGCTTAGTGGCGAAACAAGTATGGGAAAGTATCCAGTAGAATCAGTAAATACTATGGCACAAGTGGCTAGTGAAACTGAACTTTCGCCATACGATGATGTTTTTGAAGTAATGTCACTTAATTTTTCTTCAGAAGAAGTTGATGTTGCACGCGCTACCCATGATTTTTCACGAGAATTAAAAGCAAAAGCAGTGGTTATATTTTCAGAAAGTGGGTATACTGCTAGATTATTATCGCATTTTAGACCTGAACAAATGATCATAGTTGTGACAAATAGACTAAAAGTTTACAATCAGTTGGCGTTGGTATGGGGGGTTCAGTCATTTTTGTGTGACTCTGAAGAAAGTAGAAAAAAATGTATTGAAATTGCAATAGAACAAGCACGAAATCGAGGATTATTATATGCACAGGATTTAGTAATTACGGTACTAGGTTCAACAAAAGCTGGCAAAAAATTAGTGCTAACAGGTTCACGTATCGCGTGAATTCGCTGTGAGCCTCATAATTGTAGTGGGTTGTTGTGACTATCTACTGTGGTTGTATTGGTAAAATAAAATATTTGTGTTACAGTATGAAAATTACTAATGAATATAGCAGGGAAAGGTGGTCGAGTGGTTTAAGGCGCACGCTTGGAAAGCGTGTAAGGGGTTAAACTCTTCGCAGGTTCGAATCCTGTCCTTTCCGCAAAAAGATTGGCGTGACTTTATATTATTGTGGTATAATATAATTACCAAAAATAAAAAACAAAAGTATGATTGAAGATGAAGCTATATTAGAACCAGAAAAATTACTTAAGGCATGTGATATTTCTCAAAAACATAATGTTGCTGATTTTGGATGTGGTCCTGGGATATTTTCTATTCCGATTGCACGCATGACGGAGGGAACTGTGTATTGTTTTGATGTGTTGGAATCTGCTCTCGAAGCAGTAAAAAGTAGGGCACAAATTATAGGACTTAATAATATTGTAACACGGCGAGTTAATTTGGAGAAAGAACATGGTTCTGGATTACATGGTGGTTCAGTAAATCATGTTATAATGAGAAAAATTTTGTTACAAAATGAAAATAGGAAAGCTCTTTTTATTGAAGCAAATCGTGTTTTGGCAGGTGGGGGCAAATTGTTGGTCGTGGGATGGACAGAAAATGCTGTAAAAGGTTTTGGTACCGAAAATAGACTTAGTGAGGAGGAAGTGAAACAATTTGCACAAGATGCAGGATTTAATAAACATGAAACATTAGACGCTGGGCGCTATCATTATGCGTTTATTTTTACAAAATAATTTATAAGTTTTAAAGTATATGAAAAAAAAGAATGTTATTATAATAATTTTTGTTGTAATGTTGTTTGCAGGGTTTGGCTGTAAAGCGCCTAGTAGTCGTTATCAAGTAGATTTAGATTTTTGGGGAACTTTTGATAATTCAAATGTATTTGATTCAATTTTTGGGGTTTATAAAAATATAGATCAAAATGTAGCGCAGATTACATATCATAAAAATACAATTGAATCATATAAAGAAGATTTACTCAGTGCCCTAGCAGCTGGTAATGGTCCTGATATTTTTATGATCCACAATTCATGGATGCCAGATTTTCAAGATAAAATTGTACCAGTGCCAGATTATATGATGACAGAACAAGAATTTAGAGATAATTTTGTCGATGTGGCAGCTGAGGATTGTATTACTGATGGACAAATATATGGTGTACCATTATCTGTAGATTCTCTGGCTTTATATTATAATAAGGATATTTTTAATGCAGCAGGTGTGACACGTCCACCAAAAACATGGGAAGAATTTAATAAAGATGTGCAACTTTTAACAAAAATTGATGAATTTGGAAATATTGAACAAAGTGCAGCAGCGTTAGGGACCGCTTTCAATGTAAATCGTTCATCGGATATACTTACAGTTATGATGCTTCAAAATAAAACTGAGATGTCAAATAAAGCAGATAAGAGTATATTATTTGGTGAGTCTGTTGGTTCTGGTTTAGGCATGCCTAGTGAGAGAGCCTTAAAACAATATACAGATTTTGCATCTGCAACTAGCTCAGTATATACATGGAATAAAAGACAAAATTATTCCATAGATGCTTTTTTTCAAGAAAATGCTGCAATGATGATTAATTATTCGTGGCACTATGATACTCTCAAAGCTAAGAATGCAAAGTTAAATTTTGCTGTGGCTGATTTACCACAAGTATCATTTGATAATATAGGTGATCAAGCAAACTTTGCAAATTATTGGATTTTAGTTGTGGCAAAAAATAAACAACCAACACAAAGTCCTCAACAAGGCGCTGTGCCAGTTACTAATAAAATGCGTGTACATGAATCATGGCAATTTCTCAAAGCCTTAACCTTCCCAATGAAAAAAGGTATAAAAATACAAAATGCAATAAGTGGTGAATCTTTGATATATAATAATTTAGAATTTGATTTAACAGAGCAATATTTAGAAAATACCGGTAAGCCGGCAGCACGTAGAGATTTGATTGAAAAACAAAAAACAGATGTTAAATTAGGTTCTTTTGCAAGGGGTAATTTGATAGCGCAATCGTGGTGGAGGAATAATGCCGATGATATAGATGCAATTTTTGCAGATATGATTGATAGCGTGAACACTGGTAAATCATCCATACATGATGCGATACAGTTAGGGGCAAGTCGTGCTAAGCAGTTTATGAAATAAATTAGTTAAAATAAAATTTTTATGAAGTGGTCAAAAATATTTATTGTAAGTTTATTTGTGTTTGTTTTTGGGGGTGTCCATTGGGTGTATGGTACTATTAGCAAAGAGGAAGCTCAACAATTATTACAAATACAATTTCAAAATAAGTCAGAAAAAAATGTTGATGCATATCAACAATGTATAAATGCAGGTATGACTAATGATCAGGCGATAGAAAATTTGGATAAAATTAAGGATATGACACAAGGTGGTCCTCCTGTACTAATAACAGGAGGTCAATGGTCATATGATGCTACTGGACATGTGAGTTTTTCGCAAAGTAGC
>CAZHQB010000004.1:17866-22404 GCA_964534895.1 uncultured Micavibrio sp. | reverse complement strand
GAGCTGGTACTGGTGGCGGAGGAGCTAGTGTTGGTAATGGAGCTGGTACTGGTGGCGGAGGAGCTAGTGTTGGTAATGGAGCTGGTACTGGTGGTGGAGGTTCGGGTGAGGGGTTGGTGCCTTGTGGAGGTGTAGATGCTACTAATAAAAGTCAAGCCTGTACAATTTGTCATTTGATAGAAGGAATTCATGGGATTATTAAATTTATAGTAAATTTAATTTGGGTGACGGGCATACTTGTAATTACAATTGCTGGTGTAATATATATAGTATCGTCAGGAAATGAATCAACTACGACTTTAGCAAAAACAGCTATCAAAAATGCTTTAATAGGAGTGGCAATAGTGCTTACAGCGTTTATGTTAATTACTTTTATTTTAAATAGAGTTTTGAATGTGAAATATGATAAAATTAAGGGACTTGAAGGAATAGCCAGGCAAACCTGGAATTTTAATTGTAAAAATGGTTCAGAAAACAATCAAAGTAATAATCCTATTATACATTATGATGGACATGGGAACGCAAGTGGTGCATAATTAGTTTTGTATGTTTGTAAATATGAGAGAAAAAATACGATGAACAGAGTTATAATTTTGTTCCTGCAGAATATTTTTATTAAGCAAGTTTGAGATTTTGTTATAACTAAGGAATGAATGATGATGTTTCATAATTTGTTTTGTACATTTTTTTGGTAAATTTTTAATTTGTTTATAAATACAATGAAATTAATAAATATTGCACAAGCAGGGCCTATGGCAGATGCTCCTCCAGCTAGTAGTTATCTTACTGGAGCTATAGAATTTTTACTTATGTTTGTGGGAGGGATTGCTATATTAGGTGTTATTTTTTCTGGTATTATGTATATGATGTCAGGAGGAGATAGTTCTCGTACTGAAACAGCAAAAAGAGCATTAACTTTTAGCATTATTGGTTTAGTTGTGTCGTTATTGTCATTTATTGTTGTAAAAACAGTTATAGATGTTTTTTGATTAGGTAGTTTTTTGAAGTAGGTTGAATATATATTACAGGGAGGTATTGCATAAATTTTAATTTATGAGATAATATAGTTATGAATAGTAAAAATAAAAAGACAAAGAAAGGAGGTGTAAGCAAATGATAAAAAAAATGAAAAATACGTTTTTTGCAGTAACAGCTACAACCTTAGCACTTCCTGTTATGGTTTTTGCTGCTGGTGATTATGGACAAAGTAAAGCAAAATATGGAGCAACTGGTGCACAAAATGTTCCAGAGATTATTGGAAAGAT
Organism: uncultured Micavibrio sp.; assembly: GCA_964534895.1. Taxonomy (GTDB): domain Bacteria; phylum Patescibacteriota; class Minisyncoccia; order Moranbacterales. The sequence goes on along the minus strand of CAZHQB010000004.1, from coordinate 21,139 downwards.
TGTAAAGCTCCTACTTAGTTTTGTTGGAGGATTGAGTGTCCTTATGATTGTTATAGCTGGTATAATGTATATCACTTCTGGTGGTGATGAAGGGCGTGTTGATACAGCAAAAAAATGGTTAACATATGCAATTGTTGGTTTAGTAGTAGCTTTGCTTGGATGGGTAATAGTTAATACCGTAATTAATGGATTAGAAGGATCATAAAATTACTATTTTGAAATTACTAAACAAGAAACCGGTTTTTTTGGCCGGTTTTTTTGTGGGCATTAAAATATATTATAGTAATGAGTTTACGAATTTATTTATTATATCGAAATAAGGTATGATTTAGTTCTTATAAGATATGGTATTTGCTTTTGTTGGTAGTTAATTGTAGAATAGAAGTATAGAATATGAAATAAGTTTATATTTATTTTATATATTTGAATAAAATTTGTTAGGTTTCATTTTTTCTTTGTTAGTTGTATAATAAATATATAAAATAATTTACAAAAATATATGATAAAACAAAAATATATCAAATATTTAATTTTACCAAGTATTACAATGATATTTTTAATAGTGTTGTTTACTGGGAATGTTTTTGATGCTAGGGCAATAGAATTTGCTGATCCTATTAGATTTACTTCTGTAGATAGTTTGTTGCAAAATATCCTTAAAACTATTCAGGGCATTGTAGCTGCATTAGCTGTGCTTATGATAGTGGTGGCTGGAATTTTGTATATGACTTCGGCTGGAGATCAGGGAAGAGTAGAAACAGCTAAAAAGGCTGTGACTGCGGCAATTATAGGTTTAGCTCTTTCGCTTGCAGCTCCATCTTTTCTTTTTGAAGTTTATAGAGCTTTGGGTGATACTGGTAACGCTCCAGCAGGAGGAAAACCATTGAGTGAAATTATAGTATCAATAATTAAAACAGTGTCTGGATTTGTTGGGGGAATTGCTGTGCTTATGCTCGTATTTGGTGGTATTATGTATATAACTTCTGCAGGGGATAGTTCTAAAGCCGATACAGCAAAAAATATTATTCAATATGCAATTATAGGACTTATAGTTGCTCTAATGTCACTTATTATAGTGACGCAGGTTATTGGAGTTTTTTAGCTAATTATAGAATTTATAATCATAAATTTATATTTAAAATATAATAAATAATAAAAAGCAAAATGAAAAATATAATAATAAGCGTTTTTGTAATTATAATGTTCTTTGCTGGTATGTTCTTAATACAGGATATATGTTTGGCGGCTAATGGTATAACAGCACCAACAGGGACAGGATTGCCAACAGGAAGTATTGCAGGTTCAATAGGAAAAATTATTAAAACAATCGCTGGAGTTATTGGAGGTTTGAGTATTCTTATGATTGTAATTGGAGGTATTATGTATATATCATCAGGTGGAGATTCTAGTAAAGCAGAATCAGCAAAAAACACTGTATTATATGCAGTAATTGGTTTAATAATAGCTCTAACTGCATGGATAGTTGTTAATACTGTAATTACGAATTTAGATGGTGGCGGTGGCGGAGGCGGGCCAGTTGTACAGCATGGAGGACATGGTGAAGTGACTGGTTTATAGTAAGTTAAAGAAAAAACGGTTGTGCGCTATGCGCACGACCGTTTTTATTGTAGTCTTACAATCTTTATTGTAAGACTACCTTTTAGGTATTTGAATTCCCCATGAGTTTGAGGAATGTTTACATTTATTCGCAATCGTTTTTCAATATGCATTTTATTGAATGCATATTGTCCATTTATCAGTAATGCTCCATATTTGTGAGCATTACCTATTGGCATTTTAGCCACTTCATTTGACGTGGCACCGACTGTATATATACCATTACATCCAATCCGGCACCACTTATCACGTCCGTTTTTTTTCCACACCTGTTGGTAGGATCCAGAACATTCAACGAAATATGGTTCATTATTGCCTGGAACATACACTATCAGGTCTTGTTGGGGACCTACCTCGCCTGGTGTATAAGTGATTGGTGGCATTACCAATTCCGGCTTTTTGTCTTTAAAGACACCTCTGACTGCCTTTAGCAGTCTTTTGGCATCTTTTTTTGGTGAGGCATACCCTTCTGCTTTCATCTCTATGCACTTTTTGAGTGCGGGCGATGCGGTGAGAGTGCCTGTTTTTAGATTTTTCAGTAGAGTATTTAAATTGTCTGGATCAAAACCTAGATCCTCAAAACAGCGGTCAATCTCTGCTTGTTCATATGCTCCGTGGAGCTTATAGGCAATTTTTTTACCTTTCTGATCGGCGACGTAACCGTCAGAATCTATCCCGAATGAGCCATATAAAATATGGCCATATCTGCCCACAAGGACAGATATGATACAGATTAGGATTCCCCACTTTTGCCATTTTTTCATGACTTACCTCCCATTTTTTCGCTAAGTGTTGAGAATAATATGAATATTCCAAATATTGTACAAATTGTGGCACTAGTCCACGAAAATTCTATAATAGATGGAATCCCAAAAATAACAACAATTCCTGCCATCAGCTTAAAGCAAAACGCAAAAAATTCCTTTAAGAATTTTGCTCCGCCTTCTAGCCCACTTACTTCACCATTGGCAATTCCCCAAGCAGTTCCTGCAAGGGCAACTTTGAAAATGTGCCTTGCGTAGAACATATTCAGAATTATCGCAATTAAGGATATGCCCATAAATAATAATCCAATACCCTTAAAGCTGGGTATTGTTATGTTTATAAGCATCTGCACTGTAAACAGTAGTGCAATTCCTGAAATACAAAATATTATTGTCAAATATAACCCATTCGTCGTACTGACGAATTTTTCTTCAGCTTGAGCTATTCTATCACCATTTTCATGGATAAAATAGCGTATTGCCTCTATGACATGTTCCATTATTTTTTCCTCCGTAATGTTTTCCACAAAGTGGAAAGTGGATTTGTTCCATTTTTTTTGCGTAAATCTTCTAGAGATTCACGTTCTGGTAAATCACCGTATTTTTTTCTCATTTTATCAACATATTCTTGACTATGTTGATTGATTTGAGTAATACGGTAATCGAAATGTTCACTACCATTGACAGTAGCATCAATTTCGGATTTTATCTGATTTTTTGTCATATACAACCATGACAAAAGAATCTTTTTTCCGCGGACATTATCAATGGTTATGATTGTTTTTTGTGGTTTTTTCTTGCCATTTTTGTCTGTGCCACCGTCTACAACTTCTTTTCTTTCCTGTTCTCCTAGACCTATGTCTAGGATTATTTCTTTTCGAACAGGTGGCGA
>CAZHQB010000004.1:0-17766 GCA_964534895.1 uncultured Micavibrio sp. | reverse complement strand
ATCATAGACCACAATGTGTGGGCATGACTCGACAAATCAGCCATTGTTGCTATTGCTTTCCCTTTACTACTCATGGCGCACCTCTTTTTTAATTGTTAAAGAAATTCTTATATAGATTAGATACTATCATAGCATCTTAATACTATAACAGTGCAGTGTAGCATACTTTTTTAATTTTGTCAAGATTGACTAATATTCTAGTTTTGTTATAATGCATTATGAAATGAGATAGAATTTATGATGATTCGGGTCTGGATGGCGCGAATTTTTATTTATCTTATTAAATATTTATTATAAAATGTTTTAAATTTCTGTTTATTGTAGGGATGACAGAAATTATAATTAGATTTAATGTAAAAAAGTATGACAGATAAAAAAAATCCATTTAGTGATTTTACAGGAGCAATGACTGCTCTTGCAGAGGAAAAGGGAATTGATGCTAAAGATGTGATGGAAACAGTGGAAAGTGCTATTGCAGCAGCATATAAAAAGGAATATGGTAAGCGCGGACAAAACATTCGTGCCGAATTAAATGCTACATCAGGAGATATGAAGTTTTTTCTTTTGAAAGAAGTTGTTGATGAACAAACACGTGAATTTATTGATTTAGAAGAAAAGAAAAAAGAACAAGAGGAACCTGAAGAAAATATTGGTATAATTGCAGAAGAAGATTTAGAAGAGGAAGAAAAAAAACCACGATTTAATCCAGAACGTGATATTTTAATTGATGAAGCAAAGAAAATTTATGGTGCTGATGTGGAAGTGGGGCAAATAGTGGAAGAAGAGTTACCGTCATACACTGATTTTGGTCGTGTTGCGGCTCAAACTGCTAAGCAAGTGATTATTCAAAGAATTCGTGAAGCAGAGCGTAATGCAATGTATACAGAATATAAAGAAAAAGAAGGTGAGATTATCAATGGTACAGTACAGCGTATAGAAGGAAAAAATGTGTTTGTAGATTTAGGAAAATCTGTAGGTGTGCTTTTTCCTCGTGAGCAAGTACGTGGTGAAAATTATAGTGTGGGACAGCGTATCAAAGTTTATGTAGAGAGTGTTGAATTAGATCCAAAAGGACCTGGTATTAAATTGTCTCGTGTGCATCCAGAGTTACTTCGTAGATTACTTGAATTGGAAGTGCCAGAAATTTTTGCTGGGACTGTAGAATTAAAGGCTATAGCACGTGAAGCAGGTTCTCGTAGTAAAATTGCAGTTTATACAGAAGAAGAGGGCATTGATCCAATTGGTTCATGTGTAGGGCAAAAAGGGACACGTATAAATGCGATTATCGATGAATTGGGTGGTGAAAAAGTAGATGTTATTGAGTGGAATGAAGACATGGAAGAATTTATAACTGCGGCACTTTCGCCAGCCTCTGTGATTTCTGTAGAACTTGATGAAGAAAACAAAAAGGCAACAGTAATAGTACCCGATGATCAATTGTCATTGGCAATTGGTAAGCGAGGACAAAATGTACGTTTAGCTGTAAAATTAACTGGTTGGAATCTTGATGTGGTCAGTGCTAGTGAAACTAGTGTACCAGGAGGTGACGGGGAATCGGATTTTTATAATGAGTCTGATGAAAAAAATAAACAAAAATCTCAAGAAGAAAAAATTGGAAAATCAATTAAAAAAGATATTACAGAAGAAGAAAATGTACAAGAAGAATCTGTAGAAAAAGAAATATCAAATGAAGAAAAAGAGATGGTTGATGAAGATACTAAAAAACGTGACGATGACGTTAATGATAAAACAGAGAAAGGAGAAAAAGAAGATAAAATATAATCTATACTAGATTATATTAAAAATTGTGAAGACAGCATTTTGTTTTTGCTAATGTGAATAATATTTTAACTTTATAACTTTTAATTAAAATTATGGATTACAAAATTGAGAAAGGTAAGGAAACACAAATTGATATAATAATCCCTTGGGAAGATGCTAAAGTAGAATTTGATAGGATGATGGATGATGCTATAAAAAGCGTGTCAGTTAAGGGTTTTCGTAAAGGCACAGTACCTAAAGAGATAGCTGAAGCAAAAGTAGACAAAACAAAACTTCTTTCGGAGGTTGCTGATAAAATGATTAGAAAATATTATATAGAAATTATTGAAAAAGAATTTTTAAAAACAGTCGGGGCACCACGTGTAAGTGTGACGAAGTTAGCTCAAGGAAATGATATTGAAATTCGAATTGACACTGGAGTTATTCCAAATATTAAAATGCCAAAGGAATGGAAGAAAGTTATTAAAAAAATTAATGCTGAAAATAAAGGAAATGAAATTGAAATTACGGATGAGGAAGTACAAAAAGAATTGGAGCAAATTGCAAATTCTCGAGCACAACATAATGAAGTTGATAGAGAATCAAAAAATGGGGATCATGTGAAAATTGATTTTACAGTAAAACAAGATGGGGTAATTATCGAAAATGGAACAAGTAAGGACCATTCACTTGTTTTAGGTAGTGGAGTTTTTATACCAGGATTCGAGGAGCAAATTATTGGAATGAAAAAAGATGAAGGAAAAACATTTGAATTAGAATTTCCAAAAGAATATCAAGCAAAACATCTTGCTGGTAAAAAAGCAGAATTTGAAGTTGTATTAAAAACTGTAGAAGAACAGATTCTTCCAAAAATAGATGATGCTTTTGCTAAATCACTGGGCAGTCAATTTAAAACACTTGATGATTTGAAAAAAAGTGTAAAGGAAGGAATGAAAAAAGAAGCTGTGAAAAAAAACACTGAAAAAAAGCGTACTGAGTATCTTGATGAATTAGTAGGACTTGTTGAAATTGATTTACCTCAAACGATACTTGACGATGAGATGCAAAGGATGGTAGGAGAATTTGAACAACAATTGTCCATGAGTGGTATGAAGTTTGAGGAATATTTAGAAAAAATTGGGAAAAAACGTGAGGAGTTAGAAGAAGAATGGAAGCCACAAGCAAAAAAGCGTGTAATGAGTGCACTTGTATTAGAACAACTTGCAGAAAATGAGGAAATCGCAGTTGATAGTAAAGAAATAGAAGAAGAGATGAATAAAACTTTACAAATGTACAAAGGTGTAAAAGATGTAGAAAAAAATATTAATATGGAACAATTGTATGAGTATACAAAAGGTGTATTAAAAAATAACAAAGTATTTGATGTGCTGGAAAAAATATAGGTGAGATATTTTAGTGTTGACTTAATTTTTTAAGTATAATATAAAATTTTATGAGTTATTATATTCCAACAGTAATAGAAAAAAATGGACAAATAGAACGTGCATACGATATTTATTCACGACTTCTTAAAGACAGAATTATTTTTTTGGGTACAGGAATCGATGATGATGTAGCCAATAGTGTGATTGCACAATTACTTTTTCTTGAAGCGCAAGATAGTGGGGAAGATATTACATTGTATATTAATTCTCCAGGAGGTGTAGTAACAAGTGCTTTAGCAATCTATGATACTATGCAATATATCGAGTCAGATGTATCAACAATCTGTGTGGGTACGGCTGCATCTGCAGCTTCGTTGTTACTAGCTGCAGGAGAAAAAAGTAAAAGATTTATATTATCAAACGCAGAAGTGATGATTCATCAAGTGCTTGGTGGTACTGAAGGTCAGGCAAGTGATATAGATATTCATGCAAAACATATTCTAAGAACTAAAGATAAACTTAATAAAATTATGGCGAATCATACAGGCCAAAAAATTGCAACAATAGAAAAAGATAGTGATAGAGATAATTTTATGAGTGCATTGGAAGCAAAAAAGTATGGTATTGTTGATAAAATTATTAAATAAATTAATTCAAGTTTAATATTTAGATTAGTGAAGATAATAAGCTCTCGCCTTGCATTTCCTCGGGTTTATTTATTTCCATAATATCTAAAATTGTGGGGGCTACGTCACTTAAAAGACCTTTAATTTCTGTTTGTCCTTGAGTCATCTCTTGGTCTGTTCGTTTGTGATGATTATCAGGTGTTACATACCAAAGTGGGATGGGACTAGTATTATGTTTTGTATCAATTTCACCAGTATGGGAATTACGCATTATTTCAATATTGCCATGATCTGCTGTTATAAGTAGGCATCCTCCTTGTAAGAGTACAGTTTTTATTAGTTTGTTCATACATTCGTCAATTGCTTTTGCAGATAACTTTGCGGCTTCTTCATTTCCTGTGTGAGCTACCATATCAGCTGCTGCATAATTTACGACTATTACATCATATTTTTGTTCATTAATTTTTTCAACAAGTTTGTCAGTTAGTTCGTATGAACTCATGGCAGGTACTTCATCAAATTTATCAACTGCAGGAGACGGAATTAATATATGATCTTCTCCAGGAAAAGGTTCTTCTCTCCCGCCATTAAAAAAATAGGTGACGTGAGCATATTTTTCTGTTTCGGCTATACGTAACTGTTTGAATTGATGATTACTTAGAACTTCGCCAAGTCCATTTTTTGCATCTTCTGGTGGAAATGCAACATTAACTGGTAAATCGTCATCATACTGAGTCATTGTAACAAAATTGATGTTAAGTCTATTACCACGTTCAAACTTTTCAAACCCTGGAAGTACAAATGCAGTCGTAATTTGTCTAGCCCGGTCTTCTCTAAAATTAAAAAATATTACACTGTCACCATCTTTTATGGTAGTAAGAGGCTCATCTTTTTTATTTGTGATAACAATTGGTTCTATAAATTCGTCTGTGATGTTATTATCATAAGAAGCTTGTACAGCAGAGATTGGATCTTGTGATTTTGTACCCATTCCTTTTGTAAGCATATTGTAAGCTTTTTCAATTCGGTCCCAATTATTATTACGATCCATTGCCCAATTACGTCCAATAATAGAGGCTATTGTTCCAGTTCCAATTTGGTTACACTTATCTTGTATTTCTTTAATAACACGCGTACCGGCTGTTGGCGATGAATCTCGTCCATCCATAAAACAATGAATATACACATTCTTTACATTTTGAGAGTGAGCTAAATCTATAAGAGCATAGAGATGTTCTCGAGCGGAATGAACGCCACCGTCACCAACAAGTCCCATAATGTGGAGGGTACCACCAGTTTCTTTTGTTTGTTTCATTGCATTTAAAAAAGCTTCATTTTGTGCAAAACTACCATTTTGGATTGCTAAAGAAATACGAGGAAAACTCTGGTAAATAATCCTACCCATACCCATAGTCATGTGGCCAACCTCACTGTTACCAGGTTCACCCCAAGGTAATCCAACTGAAATACCAGAAGCTTGTAGTGCAATCAAAGGATAATTGGAATTTAATTTATCAAAAGTAGGTAATGCAATTTGATTGAGTGGGTTGTCAGGAGAACTACTAAGACCCCACCCATCAATAATGACTAAAACAACGGGAGAATACATAAATTATTGATATTTATTTTTACTTATATATATAGTTTAACACTTAATTGTGTTTTGACAAAGAGTGTGAGTTGTAGTATTATTAAAGTCAAGTATTAATTAATATTTTCAGGGTTTGTCTGCTGTGGGTGTAATGATTATAATAGTAATAAAATATATATCAAGTAAATCTTTTATGATTTTATTAAATTACATAATTCAACTACAACTTGGAACTACAAAATAAATCTTGTAGTGACATTTTGTATATTCTTATTTTCTCACAGTGATTATAGCCCAATTATTTTTATGATTAGTGGAACACTATTATTCTGGATAATAGGATCATTTGCTACTGGTAGTTTAGGTGGTTATATTGCACGTCAAATTATTGCAAAAAATCAAGTAAAAACTGCTGAAGGTCAGGTGACACAAATTATTACAGAAGCAAAGACAAAAGCACAAGACACATTACTTGAAGCAAAGAGTAAAGCAGTAGATATACTTGCAAAAGCAGATGAAGAGGAACGAGAACGTAAACAATCATTGCGCGCATCAGAAAAACGTCTTGAAAAGCGTGAAAATATTTTAGATAAAAAACTGGAAGATGTAGAATTAAATAAAGAAGCTTTAAAGGAAAAAGCAGAAGAAGTACGTTCAGTACGTGATAAAGTAGAAAAAATGAGAAGTGAAGAAATGGATCGCTTAGAAAGAATAAGTGAATTAACACAAGAACAAGCAAAAACTGCTCTTCTGCAATTAACAGAAGAGCAAAATCGAGAAGAATTAACAGAATCAGTTATGAGATTACAAAAACAATCTCATGAAGAGTTAGAGAAAGAGGCACGTAATATTATGACACATGTGATACAAAAATATTCTCGTTCACATGCAGCTGAAGTTATGACGTCAACACTTTCGATTCCAAATGAAGATATTAAGGGAAAAATTATTGGAAAAGAAGGACGCAATATTCGATCTTTAGAAAGAATGACTGGTGTAGAAATTATTATTGATGAAACACCAGATTCTATAGTATTGTCTTCTTTTGATCCAGTTCGTAGAGAAGTGGCAAAAATTGCATTAGAAAAATTAATTGAAGATGGTAGAATTCATCCAGCAAAGATTGAAGAAATCGTTGACTGGGCTGAAAAAGAAATTGATAATCGTATTCGTGAGGCTGGAGAGGCTGCTGCATATGAAGTTGGTATTGCAGGACTCAATCCTAAATTACTTTATATGTTGGGACGTTTAAGATATCGTACAAGTTTTAAACAAAATGTTCTTTTGCATTCATTGGAAGTATCTTATTTGTCAGGAGCATTAGCAGCAGAATTGGGGTTTGATGTAAAAACTGCAAAGATGGCAGGACTTCTTCATGATATTGGCAAGGCTGTTGATCATGAAGTACAAGGAACGCATGTTGAGATTGGTATAAAAATTTTGGAAAAATTTGGTATTGATCAAAAGGTGATTGATGCGATGAAATCACATCATGAAGAATATCCATATTCAATACCAGAAGCACATATTATTACGGCAGCAGATGCACTTTCAGCAGCGCGTCCTGGAGCTCGTAAGGATACGGTAGAAAATTATCTTAAGAGACTTGAAGAATTAGAGACTCTCACAAGTAATTTTGAGGGAGTTGAAAAGTGTTATGCAATTCAAGCAGGACGTGAAATACGTGTATTTGTGCGACCGGAAGAAGTTGATGATTTAGCTAGTATAAAACTTGCAAGAGAGATTGCTGATAAAATTGAGGAAGAGCTAAAGTATCCAGGAGAAATTAAAATTAATTTAATGCGTGAAACACGTGCAATTGAATATGCACGATAAAATAATTGAGATTATAATCAATATGTACAAAAAAACAGATGACAATGTCATCTGTTTTTTTGTGTTTAGAAAATCTAGTTTTATTATTATGTAATAAAACGGTATTAAAGTATCCAATAAGTCATATTTTTTATTTGACAAAAAATACAATTCAAAGCATCATTGAGAGGTGCCGTGTAAAATAGCACTTGCCTTTTTTACTAAAAACGTAGTAGAATAGGGGCATTACTAAATAATCATGTAAAATTTTAAAATAGAAAGGATGGTGAAAATATAATATGGCAAAAATTAATAAGAGTATGTTTGTAGCTGCAGTCGCAGCAAAGACTGACATGAGCAAAGCTAATACAGAACGTTTTTTAGAAGCTTTCATTGATGAAATAACTTCACAATTGCAGGCTCGTAACGAAGTAGCTTTTACCGGTTTTGGAACTTTTTCTACATCTGACAGAGCTGCAAGAATGGGTGTAAATCCAAAAACAGGAGAAAAAATTCAAATTAAAGCAACAACTGTACCAAAGTTTAAAGCTGGAAAAGCATTAAAAGATGCTGTACGACCTTCATAGGTTTGTATATACAACCATTTATAAAAAGATGGAAACAAGATCTCGCAAAATTATTTTTGTGGGGTTTTGTTTTTGTAGTGTTATTATGAGTAGTTGTAATCTTTTGTGGAGTGAATGAAACAATTTTAATAAATTTAGAATTTATTTGTATAAAATTACTTCGCTTGGTTTCATATTTAATATGATGTGTTCGCATAAAAAGGACATTCTAAAGATATTAAACATAATACAAGTTGGAGGTTGCTTTTTTGTTAGTTTTCTGTAATACTTCAATGTAAGGAGGTAGTCTGTATTTGACATGAATAAATGACTATCTTTTTGTTTTTTGACAATTAAAATAGAGGCTTGGAAGATAAAATCAATTTTGAAGGAGTGCAATGAAAGCTGAATAATTATTTGCAATCACAAAAGATCGATGTAACTTTTTTGGTTGGCTGTATTGTAAAAATTTGTCCCATTGCAGAGATTGATATTTACAATATACATCCTGCAAGTATTGGGAATCATGGAGGTAATGGGATGTATGGACTTGCAGTGCACAAACACGTGTTGCAAGAAGTTATAGATTTAATTTCTCGAGGTCGTAAAACTTTGAGTGATAAGTTTTATACTTATCCAACAATACATGAGGTTGAAGTGGAATATGATGCTGGTGCACCACTTATGGTGGGTGCAGTTGAAATTCCTACAAAATTTATTGAACAACTGCTGTCAAGTGAAATAAATTTGTATGAAGCAGCAGAAATGCTACAAAAGATTGTATTACCGTATGAATGGAAGATGTTGCCATGTGCAGTACAAATGGCAGTTCAACGAATTTTTGACAAAATGGAGGATTGAGTAATGAGTGCAATTTATAAGATGTATAGGCAGAGGCAGGGAGTTGAGTATTGTTTTAATATTGAGATTGAGAATGAATTAAGTAGCTCTCAAGCACAGATATTAAAAAAAGTACTTGCAGATGGATTTATTGAGGATTCAATTACAGCTCTTTCACAGTTAAATGAATATGAACGAATTGTTGAAATTGGTCCGCGACTTAATGTTGCAACAGCATGGTCTTCCAATATGGTGGCGATTTGTCATAGTGTTGGAATTGATGCGGTTGCTCGTATTGAGAAATCTCGTAGGTATATTGTGCCTAGTGGAGAAAGTATTGAGGAGTTTGTTGCTTTGCATTGTGACAGGATGACTGAGATGGTCTATGAAAAACCTCTTACGTCTTTTGATATAGGCATTACACCTGAAGCGGTTTATGACGTTGACATGATTGGTGGTGGTCCGGATGTTTTGAAGGACATCCCTGGAATTTCTATGGATGAATGGGATCGTGATTTTTATTATGACTATTTTGTCAAAAAACATGGCCGTAATCCGACGATTGTGGAGATTATGGATCTCAATAATGCCAATTCGGAACACTCTCGTCATGGATTTTTTGGAGGAATTCAAATTATTGATGGTGTGAAACAAGAACAAACTTTGTTTGAGCTTGTAAAGAATGGATTAACGGCAAATCCCGATGGAAGCGTGATAGCTTTTGAGGATAATTCCAGTGCAATTTTTGGTGCAGATATTATGACGATTGTGCCAAAAAATCCTGGAAGTCCTTCACCGTTTGTGATGCAGTCATCACAGTATCATTTGTTGTTAACTGCAGAAACACATAACTTTCCAACTGGTGTTGCTCCTTTCCCTGGTGCTGAGACAGGCACAGGTGGGAGAATTCGTGACATCCAAGGAACTGGAAAGGGTGGATTTGTGGTGGCTGGTACTGCTGGGTATTGTGTGGGAAGTTTACACATACCTGATTACAACTTGCCTTGGGAGATGAACTATGAGTGTCCAACAAATTTGGCAAGTGCTCTCAAAATCGAGATTGACGCCAGTGATGGTGCATCTGATTATGGCAACAAATTTGGTGAGCCAGTAATTCAGGGATTTACACGATCATTTGATGTGAGGCTTTCTGACGGTGAGAGATGGGGTTTTATTAAGCCCATTATGTTCACCGGTGGCATAGGTCAAATTGATGCCAGACACACTAAGAAAGACACAGAAGAAAAGGGTATGATCATTGTACAGGTCGGTGGCCCTGCTTATCGTGTCGGATTTGGTGGCGGTGCAGCGTCCAGTATGCTTCAAGGTGAAAATGAAGAAGGACTGGATTTTAATGCTGTACAGCGTGGTGATGCGGAGATGGAACAGAAGATGAACCGTGTTATCCGAGCGTGCAATGAAATGGGAGATAAAACTCTCATTGATGTAATTCACGACCAAGGTGCAGGTGGTCCCGCTAATGTTCTCAAAGAATTAGTTGAGCACTCTGGTGGCTGGATAGAAATTCGCAATATAAATGTAGGTGATCCGACTATGTCGGTGCTGGAAATTTATGTTGCGGAGTTTCAGGAACGGATGGGTTTTCTCATTAGTCCTGAAAATCTGTCAGCATTTCAAGCAATTTGCAAGCGTGAAAAAGTTGCGTGTGAAGTTTTGGGTGAAGTGACTGGAGATATGCATTTTGTTGTGCGTGACAGTAATGATGGCACGACACCAGTTGATCTGGATCTCTCAGAAGTTTTGGGCGGTATGCCACAAAAGACTTTTGAGGACAAGCATATTGAGCACGATTACGAGCCGTTTGTTGTGCCAGATGATTTAACTGTTTTGGATGCTTTGCACAATGTCTTGCGATTAGTATCTGTTGGTTCAAAGAAGTTTTTGACTAACAAGGTAGATCGGTCTGTAACAGGACTGATTGCACAGCAACAATGTGTGGGACCGATGCAGCTGCCGTTGGCAGATGTAGCGGTAACTGCACAAAGTCATTTTGGTTTGACGGGTTGCGCAACAGCAATTGGTGAGCAACCAATTAAGATGATTGTTGATCCTGCCGTTGGCGCACGAATGGCAGTGGGAGAGGCTTTGACAAACTTGATGTGGGCTCGTATACGAGAATTGTGTCAAGTGAAGTGTTCCGCCAATTGGATGTGGGCACCAAAGCTTCCGGGCGAAGGCGCAGCACTTAGGAGTGCTGTTACTGCGATGTGTGATTCTATGAGGATAATTGGGTTTGCTGTTGATGGAGGTAAAGACAGTTTGTCCATGGCGACGCGTATTGGTGATAAGATTATTAAGTCGCTAAGACAGTTGGTAATCTCTGCTTATGTAGAAATACCAGACATCACAAAAGTTGTTACACCAGACATCAAAAAGCCAGGTGAAAGCGTTTTAATTTTTGTTGATTTGTCCTGTGGAAATAGGCGTTTGGGTGCAAGTGCGTTGGCTCAGACCTGTGGCAACATCGGTTTTGAGGTGCCAGATATGGAAGACGCATCTCTTGTGCGGCGAGCATTTATCGCTGTGCAAGAGCTTATTGACAAAGACTTAATTCTTGCAGGTCATGATGTGAGCGATGGTGGACTTATTACGACGCTTCTTGAAATGGCTTTTGCTGGGAATTGTGGTCTAAATGTACATATTGAACCAAATAATGATTGTTCTGCAATAGAAAGTTTATTTGCAGAAGAATTGGGATTTGTCATTGAGTGCAATAAGCAGGATGTTGATGCAGTTTACAATTGTTTGCATAAGTATCATTTATCTGCTTGTTACATAGGAGATACTTTGCAAACGCAAAGGATTTGCATCACTCATGATGAAGAGGTTGTACTTGATGAATATATGGTTGATCTTCGGCAAATATGGAGTGAAACCAGTTATCAGTTGGAGCGATTGCAGAAGAATCCAGATTGTGCTCGTGAGGAAAAATACAACTGTTATGAGCGCAGAGGTCCGGATTATTTTGTACCATTTACGCCCATTGCGACGCCATCTGAAATTATGTTGGCGAGAGAGAACAAGCCAGCAGTGGCAATTTTGCGGGAAGAGGGAAGTAATTCTGATCGTGAAATGACCTCGGCATTTTATGCTGCGGGTTTTGAACCGTGGGATATCACGATGAGTGATTTACTCGAAGGAAAGGTAGATCTCGATCAGTTTCGTGGTTTGGCCGCGGTTGGTGGCTTTTCTTATGCGGATGTGCCTGAGAGCGCAAAGGGTTGGGCATCAACTATTATGTTCAATGAAAAGTTAAAGGCGATGTTTGATAAATTTTATAATCGTCCTGATACTTTTTCATTGGGAGTGTGTAATGGCTGTCAGTTATTTGCGCTTATTGGCTGGGTGCCATGGCAAGGAATTTTGCCCCAGTGGCAACCTAGATTTGTGCATAATGAATCTGGCAAATTTGAATCTCGCTGGTCAACAGTGAAAATTTATAAAAGTCCAGCTATTATGCTTTCAGGTATGGAGGATATGGTGTTTGGGATTCATGTTGCTCATGGAGAGGGAAAGTTAGTTTTTCCTAATTTAGACATTTTGAGTGATTTGAAATCGCAAAATTTGTTGCCAATTTCTTTTGTTGATGATGAAGGTTGTCCAACTGAGGATTATCCTTTCAATCCCAATGGTTCGCCAGAGGGCATCACAGCAATGTGTTCACCTGATGGCAGACACCTTGCAATGATGCCACATCCTGAACGAACGTTTCTTCCATGGCAATGCCATTATTTGCCAGAAGGAATGAAACAAGAACATCTGCAGATTGGTGTATCACCATGGATGCGTATGTTTCAAAATGCGTACCAATGGTGCGTAAAACAATAACTCAACTACTATCATACTACGTAGTATGATAGTGTAATAATTTTTTCAAATGTCCTTGGTGGAAATAATTTCACCAAGGACTACATTTTATCTAATGGAGGAAATTGATATGGAAGAAAAAAGCATGTACGCAAAGCTCGGGGTTGATGCCGGTAAAAAAAGTGTACGCAGTACATTTGGTCCAATTGTAGAAAGTAAATATCCAAGTGCCTTTGTAAACATCATCGATCATCCAACACAAAATGGTGTTGTGTGCACATTACATATGGATGGCGATGGAAGTAAATTTTTACAGCGAATACTTATGTATCTTGAATTATCAGATCCACAAGTATTCTGGGGTGCTGTCATTGATGCGATGGAAATGAATCTAGGAGACGTCGCTGCAAGTGGTTTTGTTGATATGGCGATTGTTGCAGATACTGTTAACATCAATGGTATAAATGTTCCTAAAAAAGTTATTTTGGAACAGTTGGCAGGCGGATTTGAAGATGCTCTGGAGCTATATAAATATTTTGGTATGGATGTTCATTTTCTGGGTGGTGAGACTGCAGATTTGCCTGATCAGGTAAAGAGTATTGTGTTCGATGTTGCAGTGTATTCAGAGACAACCGAAAAAAATATTATTTCGGGTAATGTTCAGGTTGGTGATAAAATTTATGGTTTTGCATCTGATGGACGAGCGGAATGGGAGATTAAAGAAAATAGCGGGATGATGTCTAATGGTTCCACCATGGCTCGCTACAAGGAAATGCATCCAAAATATGGGGACAAATATCCATTTCTCATCCGTGATGGAGCTTCGTTTGAGGGTGATAAAATGGCTGAGAGCGGAGTTGCCCGTCAGCTCATTTCACCTACGCGCCACTTCTCAATTCTCATAAAAATGATTATTGAAGCTTTACAGGAGAGAAATATATTTTACATGCTCCACGGTATCAGTATGAATACCGGGGGCGGAGCAACCAAAATTGCACATGTAGGTAAAGGTATTGTGTACCATAAAACAATGCCAGAAGTAGCACCGCTGTTTCAAAGAATTCAATATGATTCTGGTGAAACGTGGCGCAATATGTTCGAGATCTTCAATTGTGGAGTTGGAATTGATGTGGTTGGAGAAGATTCTCCTGAATTTGCAGAAGTTATGCAAATTATCAGTGAGCAAACACACATCAAGCTTTATGAGTTAGGTATGTGTGAAAAAAACTCTTCAAATGAAAACAGGATAATCTTAGAGACGCCATATGGTCGTTTTGATGATTATTGATAATACAAATACCACTGATGAAATTTTGTCAGTGGTATATTTTTATATTTTAGGATTATCACCTTGACGGTGCGGACAAAGTAGTATAGAATTTATAACTAATGTCGTTTATTTTTCTATATTTATTACATATGGCAACAAAAAAAACATCTCGAAAAAAAAAGTCTAAGAAGTGTCATGATATGAATAATATTTATATCCATAATGCACGTGTGAATAATCTCAAAAATGTTTCTGTAGATATTCCTCGTGACAAATTGACAGTTGTTACTGGTTTATCTGGTTCAGGCAAAAGTTCGTTAGCATTTGATGTTATATATGCAGAAAGCAATCGTAGATTTATGGAGAGTTTATCAACTCATGCTAGAAGTCTTATGGGTGTTATGAACAAACCAGATGTTGATCGTGTTGAAAATATTTCTCCAGCGATTGCTATCGATCAAAAAAGTGTTGGGAGATCTATCCGTTCAACTGTTGGTACAATGACAGAGATATATGATTATTTACGTATCCTTTTTGCTACGGTTGGTGTGCCACATTGTCCATATACTAAAAAACCACTTAAACAAAAGAGCATACGTGATATTGTGACAAAAATAATGAAATTCTCAGAAAATACAAAAGTAACAATATTAGCACCATTGACAGGCAAGAAAAAAACAAATAGCGGAACATTAAAATATATTAGACAAAATGGTTATGCTCGCGTACGTTTCAATGGAAAAATCATGTCAGTTGTAGACGCAATGTTAATAGTAAGTGATGATGTTTCAGTGCGTATTGATGTAGTAATTGATAGATTTATACATAAGGCAGGTAATTTTGATAGAGAATGTTTGATGGATTCTGTTGAAACTGCCATGAAACTATCAGATGGATTGTGTATAGTTTTATATGATGATAAGGAAGAAGAATTTTCGAAAGCTTTTTATTGTAAGGAATCAGGTTTTGTGTTACCAGAAATTACTCCACGATGTTTTTCTTTTAATAATCCAGATGGTGCTTGTCCTGCCTGTGATGGTATTGGTATTAAAAATGAGATTGATCCAGTACGTCTTATTCCAAATGATAGTCTGTCCATAGAGGAGGGGGCAATTCATATTTGGAGCAAATCAGGGGGCAAAAACATTAAATCTAGTAAACATAAAACAGATTTGGAAAGGATAGCAAAAAAATATAAATTTTCACTTTCAAAACCAATAAAAAATATTTCTAAATCAAATTTAGCAGTCATTTTTTATGGGACTGGTAAGGAAAGGGATTCCTTTAAGGGGATTGTGCATGAATTGGAAGAACGTTATAAAAATACAAAATCTGAATATATGCGCAAAGAATTGGAGAAATATATGGTTAAAAAAAAGTGTTCTTTATGTGAAGGAAAACGGCTTAAAAAGGAATACCTTTCTGTTACGGTTGATGAATTATCAATTGATAAATATACGGATGTTCCACTTGGTAATTTTATAGAACTTGTTGAAAAAGTGCGCAATATGACCAGTCTTACAGGTAAAGAAAAAATAGCTGTGAATAACCTAATTGATGAAATGGTATCACGTGCGGAAGCCCTTTGTGATGTGGGTGTAGAATATTTAACGCTTTCACGTTCCAGTGACACACTTTCAGGTGGAGAGGCTCAAAGGATTCGTTTAGCTGTGCAGATTAAGTCAGATTTAACAGGAGTGATATATGTTTTAGATGAGCCTACTACAGGATTGCATAGTCGAGACACAATTCGACTTATAAATGCAATGAAAAAATTACAAAAAGCAAGAAATACGCTTATTGTTGTAGAGCATGATGCAGATATAATGAAAGAAGCTGATTGGATTGTAGATATGGGGCCAGGCGCAGGTGAAGAAGGTGGTGAATTGATATTTTCTGGAACATTGCCCCAGATGATGAAGTCAAATACTAAAACAGCACAGTATATGTCTGGTAAATTGACTGTAACTGATAAGAAAAAAAAGAGGGAAGGGAATGGTAAAAAAATATCTGTTAAAGGCGCAAAAGAAAATAACCTTAAAAATATATCTGTTGATTTTCCACTTGGAACATTTACGACGGTGTGTGGTGTTTCAGGAAGTGGTAAATCTACACTTGTACATAATATCTTATCACGCGTTCTTGCAAAAAAGTTTCATCGGTCTAATGTGGAACCTGGTAATTATAAAAATGTTACAGGATTGCAGAATATAAATAAAGTTATAATGATAAATCAAAATCCTATTGGGCGTACTCCAAGGTCAAATACTGCAACATATACAGGTGTATTTGCTCATGTAAGAGATTTGTTTGCTGCAACAGATATGGCACAAGAGCGTAATTTTGATGCTAGTTATTTCAGTTTTAATATGCGCGGTGGCAGATGTGAAAGCTGTCGAGGAGAAGGTTTGGTGAAAGTAGAAATGCATTTATTGCCAGATGTGTATGTGCCATGTGAATCATGCGGTGGTAGTAGGTATAGTAGTAAAATATTGGATGTTGAATATAACGGAGTTAATATTGCAGATGTTTTGGATATGAGTGTTGATTATGCATATGAATTTTTTAAAAGTCAAAATCTTATTGCCTCTAAGTTACGAGCGATGCAGGATGTAGGATTGGGGTATATTCAACTTGGTCAAAGTGCTACAAATCTTTCAGGTGGCGAGGCACAACGTATAAAATTAGCAACAGAACTAGCACGTAAGTCAACTGGTAAGACGTTATATATTTTGGATGAGCCTACAACAGGGTTACACTTTGAAGATGTTAAGAAATTATTAATAATGTTAGATGCGCTTGTTGATAAAGGTAATACAGTTTTAGTTGTTGAACACAATGCCGATGTAATAAATCATGCTGATTGGGCTATTGAATTAGGTCCAGATGGTGGAGTACTTGGAGGAGAAATTCTTTTTGAAGGAAAACCAAAAAATTTGAAAAAAAATAAAAAAAGTCCAACAGCAAAATTTTTATAAAAATAAAAAATATGTTACTAAATATTGAGTAAAATCTATTTTTTAAATAATATGGATAAAATTTTGTATAAAAATATTATTGCAACAGTGACATATTATGATGTATTGGATTATCCTATTACAATATTTGAAGTATGGAAACATTTGATTCGAGCTGGTTCTGATGATAGTAGTGGTATGTGGTCACTTGCAGATGTTTATAGTGCATTAAATTCAAAAGAAATTAAGCAATATATTTCGCACAAAAACGGTATGTATTTTTTGTTTGGGCGGGATAAACTTGTAAAATTGCGTAGAAAACGAGAATATATCAGTTTTGTTAAAATGCGTAGGCTGAGAAGAATTGTGTCAATTTTGCGAATAAGTCCATTTGTGCGAATGATATGCGTAACTGGTAGATTGGCTTATGGTAATTGTGATAAGGATAGTGATTTAGATGTACTCATGGTATATAAGAATGAACATATTTGGACGGGACGATTTTGTATGACGTTACTTACTCATCTATTGGGTGTGAGAAGGCAAGATAATAAAACTAATAATCGAATTTGTTTGAATTATCACATAACAACGAAATCATTATGTGTGCCAACACAAGACATTTTTGCTGCACATGAATATACTTTTACTACACCATTGTTTGATACGGGATATCAGTCACAGTTTTATTGTGATAATAGAAAATGGATACAAAATATGAAGCCTCATTATAGGTGTGTTCGTATTGAATCAGAATTAACTGGTGGTGATAATTTTTTTACAAAATATATACGTAGTTTTTTTGAGATAATATTAGCAGATAAAGGGATGGAGAAAAGATTAAAAAAAATACAATTAAAGAAAATTAAAGCAAATCCAAAGACTCATCAAAAAGAAGCTTTGATACTATGTAGTGATAATAATTTAATATTTTTACCAAGGCCACAAGGACCGGTTGTATTTGAAGAATACAAACGCCGATTCGATGCGTTAGAAATCAATTTTTAGGCACTATTTTAGTGTGTATGTGCCTGCATTCAACAATTAAACGCAACATCCTTATAAATATCAGCTGTAAGAATCCCTAGCGTTATTTACACTTTCAGGTTATTGTAAAATATAATTTG
>CAZHQB010000003.1:0-45622 GCA_964534895.1 uncultured Micavibrio sp. | reverse complement strand
TTTCACTTTCTTTCTCCTATATTATTGATAATAATATAAATTTATCTATTATATTTCACAAAAGAACAACAACTAAGTATACCACAATATCATTTTTTTGTCAATTTATAAATTATTATCTACTGCAATATGTTCCATTACTTTTTTTTCTATTTCACTTTTTATAGCTTTTACTAATTTTTTAGTTGCTTGTTCAACATATTTTGCTTTATCAGTTGCCGCATTAATACCTTCTTGAAAAATACGTATTTGTTCCTCATTTGTTGTCATATCATCAATTGTTTGCAACACAATTTGTTTATAATCAGGATCTTGAATATATCCAACAACTTGTGCATCAGCAAGTATTTGTTGTTTTGCTACTACTACAACAGCTTTTGACTCTTGAGCCCAATCTACTTCAATAATATTATCAACATTTGAACCAAATGCCTCTGCAACTGAATCATTAATAGTTGCAGGATCTGATCCTTCAATTGTCACAACTTTATCCCCTTCAATCTCGACTACTTTCATGTCATCTGCAATATCAGAAAAAGCTTCCTTGATACTTGCATCTAAATTATTAGAATCAATATCAATTACTTTTTTTTGTTTTTGTACAGGTTCACGTTTTCTTGGATTCATTAATGGTTCTCCTATTGGCATATTTTTGTAATTAAAATATTAATAATCTTTTAACTTCTCCACTATATCATTATCACGAATTTTTTCCAATGCTTTTGCTTCAATCTGTCGAATACGCTCACGTGTCACACCAAATTCTTGACCAACTTCTTCTAAAGTGTGTGTCACACCGTCTTCCAATCCAAACCTAATTTGTAATATTTTCTGCTCCCGCGGTGACAAATCTTGCAACACTTCTTCGATATGTTCTGTAAGAAGTGTTCTTGATGCACCTTGTTGTGGCGCTATTGATTCTGTATCTTCAATGAAATCACCCAAAACGCTATCATCATCACTATCTCCTACCGAAGCTTCCAATGATACTGTCTCTTGTGAAATTTTCTGGATATGCCTCACTTTTTCTACATCCAAATCCATTTCAGCCGCCACTTCTTCAGGCAATGGTTCTCTTCCTAATTCTTGTACCAACTGACGTACAATCTGCATATATTTATTAATTGTCTCAACCATATGCACAGGAATACGAATCGTACGTGATTGATCAGCGAGTGCTCGAGTGATTGCCTGACGAATCCACCATGTTGCATATGTGGAGAACTTATACCCTTTATGATAATCGAATTTTTCTACAGCACGAAACAAACCAATATTTCCTTCTTGAATGAGATCTAACAATGAAAGATTGGACGAACGCCCCACATATTTTTTTGCAATTGACACAACCAGTCTTAAATTTGCTTCTGTAAGTTGTTGCCTTGCTGCCTCCTCTCCTCTTTCAATAGCTTTAGCAATTGTCACTTCTTCCTCACGTGTAAGTAATGGTACTCGACCAATTTCCTTAAGATACATTTGTACTAAATCAGCTGCATTCCCTTCGTTTGCTGCCGCCTCTTCTACTAACAATACATCTTTTTTCTTTTGAATTTTTTTACCATGTTTTTTCTTTTGAATATCCTGCGGGGTTTCCACTTGTAAAATATCATCTGAATTTACAACATCAATACCTCTATCTTCTAACCCTTCATAAAATGCTTCCAATCCTCCTAAGTCTCTCTCAATTTCAGGCATTGCATGCATCATTTCATCTTCTGTAACAAATCCCCTACTTTGCCCAAGTTTCATTAATTCTTCCAATTGTTTTGGTAATCTACTTTTTACACCATGTTTTTTTATAGTTTTTTTAACAACTTTGTTAACTGCCTTTTTTTTTGTAGTTTTTTTCTTTGCTTTCTTTTTTGTCTTTTTTCTTATTATTTTTTTAACTGCCTTTTTTTTTGTAGTTTTTTTCTTTGCTTTCTTTTTTGTGGTTTTTTTCTTTGTCATGTCTTTAATTATATATTATTTATTACTTGTTGTGACAATTCACCAATTTTCTTCAATATTTTTTTCTGTGTATCATAATCACCATTTGCCTCTGCTTCATCCATAAGAACTACTAATCTCTCCATTTTTTGCTTATTTAAATTTTCTATTGCGATTGTTATATAAGTTTCCGTATCTTCTATAGGACTTCCACCTTCTTCATGCTCCACTTCATATTGCTGTTGCATTTGCATCGCGGCTTTATATAATGACTCTCTACTAGAATCCTTACTCACAAATTCACCTACAGAAAAGTTACACTCTGGACCTTCACGCATAAGAGCTGTAATCATTTTTTGATCTAATACAGAACCATATTTTTTTCTATTTTTATAAATATATTCCCAAACATGTGGATATGCCATCATCATAAGTATAATTGATTTATATATTCGTTGCATTTGAGATTGTTCTGCATGAATTGCTTGTGCATTTTTTACCAACATCGGTTGTGTTTTGTTCAATTCTTTATTATGTTGTTCTACTTGTCTTTTTATTGCGACACTCACGAGCCGAACTTCAACATTAAATGCTTGCGCGCATCTAGAAATCCATTCTTCTCTCTCAATCTCATTTGAAATATGAGATAATAATTCTGTTACAAATTCAATGGCCTGTCTTTTGCCGTGAGGATCTGTTATGTCATATGTATTTCTTGCAATATCTATAAATACTTCAACGACATTTTTTGCATTATTAATAATATCGTGTAATTTTACAGGGTCATCTTTTACAATATCAGCTGCATCTTTTCCAACTTTTAAAAGTACCATATTTAATTGTATATCCTCTTCTAAACATAATAATGCACTTCTTCTAGCAGCAGTTATCCCAGCCTCATCCGAATCAAAAAATAATATAAATCGATTTGTATAACGTTTTAATATATGAATATGTTCTTGCGTCATCGCTGTTCCTGACACAGCAATTACATTTTCTATTTCAGCATCATTTGCAGCAATTACATCCATATTTCCTTCAACCACAACAACACAATCCTTCTGTTTAATAAATTGTTTTGCATGATTAAGACCATATAACACATTACTCTTGTGATACAAAAGAGTCTCCGGTGTATTTATATACTTTGCTTGATTATCATTATCTTCAGGAAGAACACGCGACGTAAAGCCAATCACTCGTCCCAACACATCACTAATTGGAAACATAATACGATTCCTAAATCTATCATAAAATTTCCCTCTATCATTTTTGATAATTATTCCCGTTTGCAATATTATTTCATTGTCAAAACCTTTTTCTACTAAAAAATCTCTAACGTGATTCCAACCATTGGGAGAATACCCCAAACGAAATTTTTTGATCATTTCATCACTAAAACCTCTGTCCCTTAAATAGGGTAAAACTTTTTTTATGCCATCACCATTCCATAATTGTTTTTCATAAAATTTAGTCGCAAGTTCTAGTATATTATATAAATTCTTTTTTTTATCTTGTGATTCTCTACTACTTCCAATAAATTCATTCTGTAATTCTACACCAGCTTTTTGTGCAAGAAGTATCAAAGCTTCTCGAAAATCTAAATTTTCAATTTCCATTACAAAACTAAACACATCTCCTCCAGCGCCACAACCAAAACAATGATAGAACTGCTTTTCTTCATTTACATTGAAAGACGGGGTTTTCTCTTGATGAAATGGACAACAAGCCTTAAAACTACTACCTGCCTTTGTTAATTTTACATATTCACCAACAATATCAACAATGTTTATTCGTGATTTTACTATTTCAACATCGGAATGCATAAAGATCCTAAAAATTTATAATAAAGTCCACTTTTATCTTATAATACACACAACTATACTCTTTTATTTCATTTGTACTTTCTCTTGTTTTAAAGATATAACTCTTCTTTGCCAATAATATATAAAAATATATGTTACTCCAAGAGCACCTACCATCATAAAGAGAGTGACTGCACCATTAAAAATACTCAATATCAATAAAGCACTCAGAAAAATAATGATTATTTTAAGTACTATTTCGATTATTTGTTTATTGCCCATACTTGTAATCTTATAAACTTATGGACATGTTACCCTTAATCTATTTGTCGGGGTACAGGGATTCGAACCCTGACTAAATCGTCCCAAACGACTCGTGCTAGCCATTACACTATACCCCGTTTTATTACTTATCCAGTACTGTTAACAAGTCTACTAATCAAAAAATAAAAATTTTTGCTCACATAAATATCATAATACTACATCTATCAGAAAAATCAAGTCCTCTTTTTTATACATACTTTCAACTACTTTTCTTCAATCAAACTAAACATGATATATTCGACATATCTAATTACTGTTCATATTCTTATTATCTATATCAAAAATTAATTTCCTCCACATCATCTTGTTTTGGTACTATCGTTTCTATATCATACTGTTGTGTGATTTTTTGTGCCAAGAATTGTGCTGACTGCACTTCTCCCATTGTTACAAACACCTTTCGTAGTGATTCGGAAGCATCACCCACAAATTTTATTAAATTATCACTATCTTTATGTCCAGAATATCCTTGAATAGATTTTATATTAGCTCGAATCCTTACCCACTTCCCATCGATATATACTTTACCCTTTTTCTTTTCTTGAATCTCACGGCCAAGCGTACCAAAAGCTTGATATCCAATAAATAGAATTATGTTTCTTTTGTTACCTAAAATCTTTTTTTCATGTAACCGTATTCTACCACCGTTTGACATACCCGAACTTGCTATAATAATTTTTGGACCTTTTTTCTTTTCGATTGACAATGATTCTGAAACATTCTCAACACTCACGAATTGAGGAAAATCAAATATATCATCTCCATTCGCAATTTCCTCTTTTACATTTTCATTAAATAATTTTTGATAACGACGAAAAATTGTTGTGACTCTCTGGGCCAATGGAGCATCAAAATATACTGGCATTTCTGGTATATATTTATGTTCTACTAATTTATTGATTTCATATAATAAAAGTTGGGCACGTTGGAGAGCAAATGTGGGAATCAAAAGTGTGCCTTTTTTCTTATAATTCTCACGAATAGCTTGTGCCAATTTTTCTGTTCTATTTCGTCTACCCTCATGATTTCTATCCCCATATACACTTTCCATCAAAAGGTACTGTACATTTGATATTTTCTCTGTATCTGGAAGTATTAATGCTGGTGAATTACCCAGGTCACCTGTAAAAATAATTCTATTATTATCACGCTCACACTCTACCATAGAACTACCCAAAATATGTCCAGCATCCAAAAATCTGACATGCACATCATCTCCTACAATAAATGGCATATGATAATTGATTGTACGCCACAATGAAAAAGATTGCGAAACATCACCACGATCATAAAGAGGTTTACATCCAATTTCATCTGCTTCATCAGTAAGAATTTTTAAAGCATCATCAAGCATCACACTAGAAATATCTTTTGTTGCTGGAGTGGAATAGATAATCCCTCTAAACCCATCTCTTACTAATTGTGGAATCTTTCCGATATGATCCGCATGAGCATGTGTCACAATAAGCACATCAATCTCCGCTGGATTATAATGAAATTTATTATTTTGTGTATAACACATTTGTCCACTATGTGTAAGACCACAATCAATTAAAATTTTTTTTCCTCCAGTATTAAATAAAAAATTAGCACCTGTGACACTGCCAGCTCCACCATAAAATGTAATCGTTGATTTTCTTTGCATAATTGTATTGTTGTTTGTTTGTATTTATAAGTATATCACAATTATTTAACCAAAAAAAGTGAATGATTTTACTCATTCACTTTAACTTTCATTTCACTTGTTGCAAATTGTTATTCTCGTCGCAGTCCTAACTTATCTAAAAACAATGCCATAGGACAATAACCAGTCAGGGCAAAACTCATAAATAAAAAACTTACAAATAACGCAAAATAAAGCCATTTTTCATTTATAAATATAGCAAGCAATATAGAACCAAAGATGAAAAAGCCTCCAATAAGATAAACCATACGTGGTATATGCCAATACCCAATACACAACCTATAATGTTTTTCTCCTGTGTGTGTTACTGGTTTTGTTGATGATTTTTTTTCACTCATATTATTTTTATTAAATAAATTACAACTAATCCTCATAGCTAATTACAGTATAACACATTATTTTTTCTTTTGTATATCATTCCAAATTTGTTTTTGTGTAGCATAATACATAATCGGAAAAATAATTAATGTTAAAAATGCTGAGAGTGATAATCCAAATACAATTGCCCATGCAAGTCCTTCCCACACTGGGTCAGAAATAATTGTAAGTGAACCAAATATTGTTGTCATAGATGTCAACATTATCGGCAAAAGACGAGTTTTGCCAGCTTTAACAATAGCCATTTCAATCTTATAACCACGATCTCTCAATCGATTTAGATATTCTAACAACATAATAGCATTATTCACAACAATACCTGAAAGTGCAATAGTTCCGATCATACTAGTTGCATTAAAATACACATTATTTGTCCATCCCAATATTGCAAATCCAGGCAATACACCAATAAACGAGAATGGAATCGTACCCATCATCAGTAAAGGAATAAGTAGTGAACGAAATCTTGCCACAAGTACAAAATAAATCATAACCATTGCAACAGCCATAGCTATGCCTAGATCACGAAATACCTCTAATGTTAGCTTCCATTCACCATCTAATAAAACTTCAGCTTGTTTATGTGTTTGAGTATTTTCATAAGTTATACCAAATAAATTCCAATGTACAATACTAGTATTTTCACCAAACGGTTTATATTCCTTTACTAAATACTTAAGAGTGTCAATCATTGCATAAATAACACTTCTATCTCCCATCTCAGCATATACATATTGTGTCTTTTGTCTTTCATCTGAATAAATGACTGGCAAACTATTAGTTTGTACATACTCAACAACGCTTGACAATGGTATATTTTGCCCAAATGCATTAGTTACATAAATATTATCCAAATCTTCCTTGCTATCATGATTATCTGCAGAAGTATGTACCATAATATATTCTTGTTGTGCTTTTCTAATATTTGAATTTTCTGTTTCATGATACATAGCAATCTTTTCTCCTGACATTAACGTTCGTAATGTCATAGCAATATTATACACACTAATTCCAGCTCTTGATGCCTCTTCTTTCTTAATGCGCAACAAATAATTGGCTGTAATTTCATTCAAAGTTGTATCAACATCAACAACTTCATTTATACTTGTAATATATTTTTCTAATTTCCTAGTTATTTGATCTGTATTTTGATCTGAAGTACCATGAATCTTTATTAGATAAGTAGATAATACCGGAGGACCTGGGGGATCTTCAATTAATTTTGTTTTTACATCTGGATATTGCTTTAATTCCTGTGCCAATGGTTCGCGTAAAGCTAACACAATTTGTTCTGAAGTTATGTTTCTGTGTTTATGATGTGTTAAATTAACTTTCAAAGTCGCTTGATTCTCATTACGTCTCCCATCTGACCCTTTAAAAAGCCCATTAAAATCTACAATTTGCGGAGTTCCTATATAACTTTGCATACTCACAACCTCTGGATTTTTCATTATAAATTGCTCAACTACATGAACAACCTCATTAGTCTTCTCTAATGATGCATATTGTGGTAAATCAATATATACATAAAATTGTTCTTTATCCGCTTTTGGCAACATTCTAAATTTCACAATTGTTAACATTGGTAAAGCCATTGATATAATTAGTAATCCAACAACAATACCCATTAATGTTCTCCTTCTGGCTTTACTATTTAATAAATGTATTAATGATTTTGCATAAATATTTTGCAATTTTGTAATAAAACGCAAAAAGATATTCGATTTTGATGTATTATTTTTATTTTGATTTTCTGGTATTTTTTTACTTTTACTCACAATGACATTAAGTAAAAATGGAATTATACTCAAAGCAATTACAAGTGATGAGATTAAAGTAATTGGCACAAAAAATGGAATTGGCCCCATATAAGGTCCCATCATACCAGTCACAAAAGCCATGGGAATAAAAGCTAATGTAACCGTGGTTGTACTCAATACCAAACCGGCCCCAACTTCATCGACTGCACGAGCAACGAGAGGTATTCTTTTTTCTAATGGATTTTCTTTAAATAATCTAAAGATATTTTCCACAACAACAATAGCAGCATCCACTAAAATACCTAATGACAAAATAAGTGCAAAAAGTGTAATCCTATTAATTGTCTGACCCGCTAAATTACCTACGCCAAAAACTGCCGCTAAAGTCAATGGAATTGAGATAAGCACAATCAAAGCACTTCTCCAACCTAAAAACAATAATAAAATAATTGCTACAATTATAATTGCTGCCACAAGATTCGTTGTAAGTGTCATAGTGGCTTCACGCGCAACTTGCCCTTCGTTCCGCACAATTTTTACCGACACATCTTTTGGTATAATATTTTTTTGTTTTAACTCTTGTATTTTTTGTTTAACTGCATCTGTAATATTTGTAGCATTTGTACCTTTTAATTTTGAAATTGCTATATAAGTTACATTTTTATCCTTATTATCTCTGACCCAAAAGCGACTGTGAGATTTTGTATCTGCATCTACATAACTAATATCTGCAATATCTGATAAATACACAACACTATCCCCCTCTTGATTTATAACAATATTTTTCAAATCCTCCACACCACGAATCATACCATCAACTGTTACATGATAATTGTTATTTTTTGCTTCAATATCACCAGCCAACACATACATATTATTACCCTTTATTGTATCAATCACACGACTTATGGTGAGATTATTTTGTGCAAGTCTAATAGGGTCTATATCAACACGTAATTCTTTTTGTGCTCCTCCAGTTACAAAAACAACTGAGGTGCCTTTTATCAATTTAAGTTTATCAGCAACATCATAAACCAAAGCACGTACTGATGCATTGGACAACGTATCACTGGTAAAAGCCAAGGACATAATAGGTACATCATCTGGATCAATAGCTATTATTTTTGGATTATTTACACCAAGTGGTTTATCATCCATATTACTTTGCAATTTTTGCATGAGCGTAACTTTTGCGTCTTCCACATTTTCACCAATATAAAATTGAACAATAACTACACTAGCACCACCATCAAAAGATTGTGACATGACTTTATCTACTGTTGCTATTTCTTTCACTCTATCTTCCATTTTACGTGTAACAAGTTGATACACTTCTTCACTTGTCGCACCTGGAAATTCTGTAACTATCTGAAAAGCTGGTGCTGTAATCTCTGGATTATACTGTTTTGGCATCATTACAAAAGATAACCCACCCCAAAAGAAAATTCCTATAAATGTTAACACACCAAGCTCTTTATGTTGTATAAAAAAAGTAGCCACTTTACCAAAAAAACCAAACTTATACCCTTGTTGTTTAATTTGTTTCATATATTTTATTCTGTTATCTCCACAAAATCATTATCATCTAAATATTGTTGACCCTCAATAACTATATTATCTCCAATATTTAAACCACCTTCAATCACAACTTTATCTCCAAAATCTTGTCTAATTCTTACCAATTGTTTGTGAATCTTATTATCAACTACAATAAACACAAAAGAATCATGATATTCTTGAACAAGTGCATTTCTTGGAATGACAGCTTCATCAGCAACTTTTTTTTCTGGCAATAATACACTTACATATTCGCCCAAAACTAAGGATTCACTTTTTGTTATAGACACTTTCACAATACCTTTGCGTGTATGAGTATCTATCATAGGACTAATTGCAGAAATTTTAGCTTTTATCTTTTTATCATTATCTGTGATCACCTCGACCTCTTGACCAACAGATAAATTATCTAATTCTAAAGCTGGAACTGAAATTTCAACTTCTTGACCAGCATTGCCCACAAGCAAAAACATAGAAATTTGTGGAGAGACTAAAGACCCAACTTCTACATTTGACTGTGCTAATACTCCTGAAAAAGGAGCCCTTAATTGTGTATTACTTGCCATAGTTTGAGTGGCGATTAATTGACTCTTAGCTACCTCTTTTTGACCTTTTGCCATTTCGACTTGTAAATCACGTCCTTTTTTCGCAACACTGACAGCCTTTTTTGCCATTTCATAATTTGCCT
Organism: uncultured Micavibrio sp.; assembly: GCA_964534895.1. Classification (GTDB taxonomy): domain Bacteria; phylum Patescibacteriota; class Minisyncoccia; order Moranbacterales. The sequence goes on along the minus strand of CAZHQB010000003.1, from coordinate 35,497 downwards.
TTGCTTGAATAATAGCTTGTTGATTACCACTTTGCTTAGCAACTTCATAAGCACTTTGTGCTAAATTTCTACCCTTTTTTGCCTGAGAGACTTGCTTATCAAAATATTTTTTGGTTTTTTCTGTTGATTCTTTAGCTGACTTATATCCAGTTTGAGCAACATTTGTTTGTGCCCATAATTCACTACCATCAATAGTAGCCAAAAGTTGACCTTTATAAACAGTTTCTCCAATTTCTTTATATATTTTTGTGACACGTCCCTGTGCTTTTGGAGCAAGATGTACTTCCGTTGCACCTTTTACAATCCCTCTATATGCAATTGTATTTCTATAACCATCCTGAACACTCACAACTTTTACGTTTTTCACTTGTTTCTTATTTTGTTCTTTAGCATGTGCTTGTGTTTTAATAGATCTATTTATGATGACACCACCAAAAATAATTACGCATGCAATGATGAAAATAATATTCCTTTTACTCATATACTTTTATACTTAATATAATTACTTACTTCTTTTGTGCAATTTGTACAATACGCATAATTTCCTCCTTCATATTTTTTAACTCTTCCTTTGAAACATTTTTTTTATTTACACTGTTAATATAAAAATCTAAATGATTCTCAAGCATAGCAATATTTGCAGATTTTAATAATCCAATTACTGATAAATTTTGTTGAATAACGTCAAAACATTTATTTTCCACTTCTGCTTCATCTTTACCCAACAGGTATATTATTTTGTCCAAACTAGTACGAGCTTTCCTAAGTCCTATAATTATTTTTTTCTTTTGTTTGTCTTTTTTTTGCATAATATATTTAAAATTATTGATACCTACACCACAGGTATAGGATATAGTACCATGATGATTTTGTCAAATATAAAAACTTGGTTAAAGATAAATCTTCAATCAAGTCCTCTAATAAACCACAAACTAGACTATATTTATTTCCAATAATGATCTGCTTTTTTTGTTGCTTCTTCTGTTGGAATTTGTGTTATTTTACTTCTAGCTATTACTTCTTGTTCTATAACATCCCTATCTCGCCCATATTTAAGTCGTGATAATTCCTTAATTGGCTCTATAAATTCAGTACTGCCCTCCGTTGGAAATGGTGCTGCTATATTAAACGGCGTTGTCGATTTACCATTTAAAAGTAACCGTCCAAAATAATTATAATTATCCACATTAATAAGATCTTTTGCTGTAAATACTGGTTCAAATTGTTTCTGCAAAAATTCTGCATCTTCTGGACCAACACGATACGATGCAAGTGAACCTACATTACCAAAAACAGCTTTTGATATATCTTCAGATAATTGCCCTATAAATTGATGTGCTAAAATTAATCCCAATCTGTATTTTCGTGCCTCTGACAAAATTTGTGCAATAGAATCTGTTGTCACATTTTGAAATTCATCAATATACATATAGAAATCCTTACGTTCATCTTCTGGCATATCAACTCTTCCAAGTGCTGCCATTAACAATTTACCCACAATAATCATACCGAGTAAATGACTATTAGTTTCACCAATTTTACCTTTTGACAGATTGATGAGTAAAATTTTCTGAGTATCCATAATTTCACGAAAATCTAACGTACTTTTCTGCTGCGAAATAATAGGACGCATCATATCATTTGATAAAAATGGTGTCAATTTTGAAGTAATATACGGGACCATATTAGCCAACGCCGCCTCACCACCAGCTTTCTCTGCTTCTTCCAACCAGAAAGTTTTTACTATATCATTCTTGCATTTATTCAATTTCATTTTACGAAAATCTTCATCAGCTAGTACTTTTGGTATTTCCATTAATGTTGATCCTGTCTCAACATCATCCATGATAAGAAGCATGGCATTCCTCATGTATTGTTCAAACATAGGTCCACCAGTAGCCTTCAAATCGTAAAGAGCATCAAAGATATTAATAATTTCATTCACAACAAATGTTTTTTCTTCTGGTTTGCTTTCATCATATTCAAGCATATTAAGTCCAAAGGGACGCTCCGTATCAGATGGATCAAAATAAACAACATCTTCTGCTCGTTCTTTTGGGATTGCTGTCATAATATGTTCGATTGCTTCACCATGTGGATCAATATAACACATACCATTTCCATTTAGTACATCTTGCTTTGCCATTTCTTCTAGGATTGTCGATTTACCAGTACCAGTTTGACCTATTACATACATATGTCGTCGTCTATCATTATCTGAAAGAAAAATTTTCGTCTCAATACCTCGATAATTATTTGTACCAATATACACACCTGCTTTTGGCACATCCGTCGGTGGTGGTGCACTACCAGACTTAAGCCATTTGATTTTTGGCGTTTCAGTTGTGGAAATTGGAAAATGAAAAATACTTGCAATTTCTTCAACGCCTAACAATATTGAGTAATCTTCATTAAAAGCACGAAAGATATAATTAAAAGCTTGTTTCTTGGATTTTGTGCCCACGTGTTGTACCACAAAATGATTTACTCCAGGATTTTCGAATTGCGAAAAAGCATTTTCCATATGTGCCAAAATTTCTTCTGCTCGCTCTTGCGTGCCTGCTGATGCTATTAATCTAATATTTGTTTTAAAGCCTGTCTTCACTGTTTTTGTTTCGATTGATTTCACCAACTCCTGTTCTTCTGGTGTTAATTGAATAACTTTTTCACTTTGTGGCTGTTCTGGTGATTTCGGCCCTAGCCCTTTCCCAACTTCTTTCATTGCCCCATGTATAAATCCACCTTGTGCATCTTTTAATTGTTTTCCCTGTTGCATTTCATGTGCAATTTTTTTGCCCTTAGAACGCCACGATCTACCAGAATCTTGTAATACAATCTGAATACTGGCTCCTTCACCTTTTTCAGCAAGCTTACTGAATGCATTTGTGATTTCGTTAAGTGGATCATTATCCATCACTTCATAAGTTTTAATAGGCAGGGCTCCTGTTTTTGATAATTTAACAATACCCACAGCACTATAAGACCCTGGTGAAAAAATTGTATAATCCTCTATTTTTTCAATCATCGAATCCGGAAAATAACTATGAATTTGCTTTTCCAATGAGGAACGAAATTTACTGGGCACACTTACATAAAAAAATATTTCTTCATCATTTGCTGGATTTGCAATTTCAAGTGTAATTGTAGGTTTTCCATAAAGTATTGTCTTCCATAATAATTTGCGATCTCTTAACTGAGCAAAAGATGCAAGTAATTGTTCCATAGCACCAATCTCTTCTTTCCATAATTCTGGATTTTGAGCATTCTGTTCACTGTCATATTGTTTAGTAACACGTATCATTTCTAAATTCTCATTCATTGATCTCTCCACAAGTCCTTTATAACCGAAAATACTTTTTATAACCAAAAGAACACCAGCAATTAAACTAATCGTCGCAAATAACAAAATTAAAATGATAAATACTGTACTAATTTCCATAATTTTTGTTTTTGATAATGTGTTACAATAAACTATTTATGATTATCTATCACTTACATCATACTTCACATTATTTTTCGATAAGCCCATTTGATATAAGTGCCTCATGTAATTCATCTGCGAGTAATCTGTCATGCAATTGATCTAATACATAATAATCTTCTGCTTTTTGTGCTACTTTTACTGCATGTACAACCCCTTTTGTCATGGCAAGATCAATAAGACGTGTAATTTGTGATTCACGATCTGTTTGTTGATGTAAACTACTTGCATCTTGCATAATAGTATCATCATTATTATTGTGTTGCGATTTTACTTTTGCAAGAATATCTTGATATGCACTATCTTTTTCTGCTACATTTCGTTCAGATACATTTTCTACAGTTTTTTCTGTATTAAATTCAATTTTACCCTCTGTTTCCTCTATATCAAACCTCTTTTCCAAACTTATATTTTCTGGAATTTGTGTTTCTTGTGAATTTAATGTTGAATCTGTCATAACTTTTAGTATTTATAGAACACTTTATTGTTTAATTAGTTTGTGTAAGATGCTTTTTTAAGTCTTCCACAGCCTCTACTACTATAGCATCATAATCCGTCAATTTTTCTTGAAGAAATTCATCTATATCATTCGGATTAATATTTTCAACATTTTCCATCATCTCTTCAAAAGTCTCACGATCAGACTCAGAGAGTTTTGCATAAGCCTCAACTAAAACTCTTTTAATGACAGATTCGGTCATACGTTCAATTAATTTTTGTTGTTTTTCATCCTCTAATTCATCAAAACCAAACTCCTTTGCAATTGTTTGTTGAATACTAGTTACATTTTGTTTCATTTGTTTTTCTTCAGTCATATTTTTATTTTAATAATATTATTAATTTACTTTGGTAATTTTGCTGATGGAAAAATATCTTCTACCTTACCCTCTTTTACAGCTTTAGCGAATATACGTGTAAAATAATTCCCTACAGTAACTCCTGGACGTGCTTTAGCACTTTTACCTAAAACCTCAACTGCTCTACTTTGTAAACCACGTAGAGCTTCAGCTTGTGATGACACATTGTTTTCAGTTAAAAGCGCACTAATATTTATTGGTGCTATATTTCTAAGCGTATCTGCCAAAGTGCCACCATCCAACATTTCTTGCATTTGTCCAGCAACTACAGACTTAAATTCTACATTATTCATAAGTTCTTTCACAACATCAATCTCTGACATATTAGAAAATTTATTTTCTATAGCCTCACTAGAATGTTCTACAACATCAGCATTTGTTTCCATCGATTCTATCTCATTATTCACTTCATTATCCGCAAGCATCTTTGCATCCATATCATCTCCTCCATCCAAAATATCCACCTTACCTGTTTCTGGTACTATTCGCGGACCACCCTCAAAATCAACATTAAGTTTTATGTCTGCTGGATTTGATAAATCTAATTTGAGTTCTGTCCCAGGTTGAACCATGTCCAAATCAATCCCTTGATGTGTTTTAGCAAATTCTTCTGCAAGTCCATGTGCTCTAGCACCAGCCCATTTTGATACATCACCACCCCATCTCGGATCGTCTGAATTCCAGCCCATTCCGCCTTCAGTTAATTTATCACTATTATCCCTAAGAAATTTGATGAGAGCCCCTTCAATGCTATTACCCTTGTCAACAATTAATGTTCCAATACTGTCTGCTCCAACTTCTATATGATTAAATCCTTGTGATAGTGGATTATCTACTTCAGCACTATGCGTCATTTGATCCATAGCTGCATGCATATCTACCACATCCACACTATCTGACATTTCTGGCATAGTAGGAATTTCACCCGTCAATTTATACTGAGTAAACGCATCTTCAACTTGTTTTCTAAGTATTTCTTCATTTACTACTCCATTTGAAGCTACGCTTTCCTTATTCAATTTTATTAAATATTCTTCCATCTTATCTCTGTCAGTAAGTGGCAAATCTTTTGCACGTTGAATATATTCTGACATTAACTTATTTCCAGTTGCAATGTCAGCATCTCCATCAACGCCATCTGAATGTTGTAATTCAGCATAACCTTTATCAAAAGCCTTATTTGTGTTTATCAAATCTTTCTGCTGTTGTGTCAACAATTCTTGTGGAACTTTGTGTCCATTAATTTCAGAGAAATCTGAATTGTATTCAATTTTATCCGAATTGTCAATGCCCATCTTTTTAGCAATTTCATGTGCAGTTGTATCATTTTTACTAACATTATCCCAATATTCATCATCTGCCTTCAATTCATCACCAATATATGAATCACCCTCCCTTAAGTCATCCTCATGCCCAAGCCAATCTGTGCCAACCCCCTCGTTAACCCCACCTGTTGCATGATGAATTTTTGGAGCAAGCCCTGTATTATCACCCGACATAGTTTCTTTTATCTTACGAGCAAAAGCAATTGCCTTTTTTTGATCTGGCGTTAGTAAATTTTCTGGCACCGATTGACCATTTATTTCCGTTGGAACACCGCCTTCAGTTGTAACATTTATACTATTTGGATTATCAATGCCCATTTGTCTTGCCAAATTATGAGCAAGATTTAATTTTGCATCTGTTCGAGCTAAATTTTCGTACATATATCTTGCTCTTTCCACATGTTTTGTCCAAAGTTCATCATTTCCTCCTTTTTCTAAAAATTTTATATAAGCTTCTTCTCCATATTTAATTTTAAAATGTTCATAAGCTCTGGTTTCTTTCATGGCTTCTGTAAAATTATCCGTAGCTGATTCAAAAATATCCTTACCATATCCAGCATGTTCTGCAACTTGATCTGCAACAGAATCACTAATATGTTCAGAATTAGGCATATCCACATTTCCTGCAAACATATGTGAAACAACCTTACCTCCAACAAGTAAAGCTGCCGCAGAACCAATAGCTGCAAACTTAATTCTTCTTCTAGCAGTTTTAATTTTTTCATATTCTTTTTGAGTATCACTATCAAAACTATCCAACTTACCTATTAATTCATTTTGTTCCTCAATTGATAAATCTGTAAATTTCTTCATTTCTTCTTGCATTTTCGCTTCCCGTTTTGCTTTTACTTTTGTCTCTAGTCCAGCACCGACTCCCACACCAACAGCTGTAGCACCAAATAAACGTTTAACTCCCTTACTAAAAGTCAATGCTCCACCAGCAACAATTCCTCCTCCACTTGCAGTTAGTGCAACACCACCAGCAAATAATGCTCCAGCCATCGCATATTTAACTTTCTTTGGTAAATTCTTATACCACAAACCCATTTTTTGTATTTTATCACCTACTGTGCCCCATTTTGTTTCCAAACGAGCTTTTGATTCAGCATCATTTAACTTAATGCCTTCATTAATTGCCATAAATTTAATTTCAGCATTAATCTCTCGTTTACGCTCCTCACTTATATTTTCGTCATCTCGTTCCTCCAACATAACTTCTCTTAACTGAGTAAGCATCCTATTGTATTCATCTTGCACTTGTTTTACTTCTTCATTTACATTATCCACTTTCACTCTACCTAATAACGACCTAATTTTATCAAATGACTTTTCTGTCCTTCGTTTTTTTGTAACTAAAGCATCCCTGACATCATCCAAAGCAGACTGCAATTGCTTAATATTTTCTTGTCGTGAATTACTATCTTTATTTTTTTCATCTTCATTTGAATTATTTTTTTCCCTCTCAAATCTATCAGCCAATTCTTCATCACCTAAACTGTCAATTTCGTCAACTTCATTATCTGCTTTTTTATTTTTTTCACGCTCAAAACTATCCGCCAATTCTTCATCTGCAAGAATGTCAATATCATCATGCCCTTCTTGATTCTTTTCAACTACCTCATTCTTTTTTTCATGATTAGTACCATCATGAGGTATATCTCTTGGCAAAATACCATTTTCTACTTTCATATTTTTTATTTTATCATCATTATCATCATTCATTATATCAGAAGTTTTTACTTTATCCAAAACATCTCCACCATTCTTCTCACTATCATAAAAATTATTACTATATATACTAGTTATTTTTGGGCCATTTGCTTTTTCAATATCTTCTTTTGTATATACACCTCGAGTATTCTGTTTTACATTATGCACACCCAAATTATAAGGCTTTACAAAATCCTCATTAGCATCTGGTGTTTTGTATGGATTTATAACTTGAACTTTTTGTGTTTCTTTAGAAGTGTATTTAGAAAAATTTTTAGCATTATCAATCTCATCACATCTACCATTACATTTCTTACGCTTTTTTTTCATTTGTTCAAGCATTAAATCTTTTGGAGTTTTTTGTTGATTGTCCTCTGTCATATTTTTGTTTTTTATATTTTATCTCGAATTAGTGTTAACACATCTCTTTCATTCTTAACACTTCCAAACTGTTTGTCTTCTTTAAGATCCTTTTCAAACTGCTGCCAAAATTCCTTTATTAATTTTTTCTTTTCTTTTTGAACTGCTTTTTCAGTTTTTAGCCCAAATTCGTCATAATTTGTATTATTAATATAATCTATCATTTCTCTCACATAATCAATATAAAATTCAAGTTTTTTTTCATCTATACTTGATAATTCAATCCTATTAGTTCTCTCTCCATTATTATTTAATATATATGCTAATTTATCTGAAGTCTCCAACTTTCCATCCGTCATTTTCTCTAACACATCTTTTAGTTGTATCGTTAATTTATCATCTTGACTATTTGGCTTTATCCACATTGTTTTTCTTATGTTTTTCCCCTGACCAAATTTATCTTTAATCGGTTTACCCACTAAACTAGAGATAAAAAAACCATTCCCTGATTTATTCCACAAAATCACAGTATCACATCCAAATGCTCGCACAGATTCATTTGATACATTACCATTTACGCTAATACAAATTTTCCCATATCGTTTTGATTGTAAAATTAGACCTTCTCTTTCTAAATCTTGTAATATTTTATATTCTTCTTTTGCCCGTTCTCTAGCTTTCTGACCTCTACTTTTCTTTTTATCACCTTCATTATTTTCTATACCAAATTTCCTCAATAACCCAAGTGACAAGGGCTGAGCTGGGGAAAGTCCTCCTCCAGTTTTTTGATTTTTATACTGGAAAAATGCTAGTAATTTATGTGGAGGTAGCATCTTATATACACTTAACATTGTTTTACCAGCATTTTTAAAATAATTTTTGAAAAATTCATCAGCATCCGGATAATCAAAATTATCAACATCATTTACAAATGATATGAGCTTATCTAATTCTTGTGTTTTTTCTAATAACCTTAAATCAGTAAGAACTTTATATACCTCTTGTGCTGCAGAAGTATCTAGTGACGAATCTTGACCATGATGATCAATAATAACCGTGCCATCTGACAATATAACTAATCCATCTCTGTTTCCAGTATCAATATTTATTTTATTTTTAATATAATCTCCAGGAGCCACATAAATCAAATCACTAATATCCATCCCAGCATTTTTAAATAGCATCATAGCAACCCTACCATCTGTATTTGTCATACCACGCACTTCAACTTTACCAGTTTCCCTACTTCGTTCTAAAAAACCACGCACAGCAAATTCTTTCCATGCCTCACGGCTAATATCTCCAAAATTATTATCGCCTTCATCAACAGTATTTCCATTTAATTTGTCATACGGTATATCATATTTATTCATTTGCGCAAAGGTAATATCTGCAGACATTCTAATTTTTTCGACATCTTTTATTTGTTTCTGTCTATTTATTTTTTTTATTTTATCCTCTAAAATATGTGCCACTTTAGATGCAGACTTTGATTGTACATAGTCTAGTGCAAACTGACTCCTATTTATTTTACGTCTAGCAACTTTCTCTATTTCCGCAATGCTTTCAATAATCTCTTTTTTGTATAATTTAATTCTATTTTTGTTTTCTATCACCTTTTTACTTTTTCCTACACCAATATAATTCTCAATTTCTTCACTTTCAAATAAAGTGTCAACGTCATCAACAATCTGTTGTCTATTCACCTCAAATTGTTTTATTTTATCAGACTTTACTAATTTCTTTTCTTTAACTTTTTCTGATTTATTTTGTATATCAAATTCAATTTTCTCTTTAATTATATTTTGTAGTTTTTGAGCTAACTCTGATTTTAAATTTATCAACTCTGTAATTTTAGTTTGTCTTTGAATTTTTGTACTCGCATTACCAATTTCTTTTTTCTTTTGTTTCACAGTTTTTCGTATACTATCCAACATATCCCTAATCTGAGCACTATCTTGTGCATGATTTTTTTGTGCTTCAAAAATAATCTCATCAAAAAATGTATTTATTTCATCTTTATCTGTAACAGTTTTAGATTCTTGTTTTTTCTTTTCTTGCTTTTTAATGTATTCCTTTCTTTCTTGTACAATGTTATACAACTCATGTGCTGATTTTTCTTTGAATGCTTTCAGTTGCTCAATTGCATTTGTTTTTTCCTTACCCTTTAATTTATCAATTTTTTTACTACGTAAAGATATTTCATTTTTAATACTCCTAAGCATATCCCCTATTTGCGCATTTTCTTTAGCATATTTATTTGCTTCTTCTTTGGCAATATGCCATGTAATATACTTTCCATTAGATTCATCAACATCTCCAATGTCTTGTATATCTTCATTTTGTTTATTTGAATTAATTGTTTCTGAATTTTCTTGTCGGATTATCTCAACATCAGCAACATCTGCCATCTCATTAACTAAATTATTGATTTCATTTATAAGTTTTTTCTGTTTACCAATAATACTACCCGCTTCTACTATATCATCTACAAATTCAATTTCTAAAACATTGTCAAATTTAACGCGAATATTATCTATATATTTATCCAATAATTTTTCAATATCATTATCATACTCATCCTCCCTAATTATTTTTTTTATATCAACAAAAATACTCAAAAGCCTGTCAATTTCTGCATTATTTATCTCAAATTCACTTTTCAATTTTGCCAATTCTTTTTTTTCTTTCTCGGATGACATGTGCTTACCTACAGCGCCAACTAATTGATCTCTAATGTTTGCCATAAAACATAACTCTAAAAAAATTTTATTTTATATATGTTATAATTATAACATATACAATATATAAAACAAAAAAATGAGTGAAAAAAATAAAATAATTTATCTTACAATATTTATCCTTATAATTATTCTTGGGATCACTTTACGTATTTACAATATTAATAATGTTCCAAGCGGTATATATCCAGATGAAGCAAATAATGGCACAAATGCATATGACGCTCAAATAAATAATACCTATAAATGGTTTTACCCAGACAATAACGGACGTGAAGGGCTATATATAAATTTAATGGCTCTTGTATTTAAATTATTTAGCGTTAGTATATTCACATTAAAACTCCCATCTATTATTATGGGAACACTAACAATTTTCGGAGTATATTTACTTTCACGAGAATTATTTATATCAAAACCAAAGATTGCATTAATATCCAGCTATCTTACTGCCGTTAGCTTTTGGGCTGTGAATTTTTCTCGCATTGCTTTTAGGGCAATTATGATGTTGCCTATACTTACATTTTCTTTTTATTTTATATTTAAAGGAATTCGCACCAACAAATGGTGGCAATTTGCAATAGCCGGTTTTATCTTTGGGCTTGGTTTTCACACATATATCGCATTTCGCATAACACCTTTATTACTTTTTGTACTATTTTTTTTGTTAATATTTCAACAAGGTTTTCAAATTTTGAAAAAGCACTGGAAAAATATCATAATTTTTATTTTATTTGTATTATTTAGTGCATTCCCAATATTTTATACTCTGCATATTCATCCAGAATTTACAAATTCTCGTACAAATGAATTGTCTATATTTACAAATAATCAACAAAACATTTCCAAAACATTACAAAATAATATTACAAAATCTTTATTAAAATTTAATATAAAAGGCGACCAAAACTGGCGTCATAGTTATCCACCACTTCCTACACTTGAATTTTTTGTTGGATTAATGTTTGTTGGTGGTATCTTTTTATCAATATTTATTTTTTTGAAATATATTGTCCTGAGATTCACAAAAAAAGTTCGAAATCGTAAATTAGTAACACATGGACTATTGCTCGCATGGTTTGTAGCATTTCTTGCACCAGAATTTCTTACAACAGAAGGACTGCCTCATGCACTTCGATCTATTGGTACACTTCCTGTTGTTTATATTTTTTCAGCATTTTTTATTAATTTTCTTATTGAATACTCCAAAAAACTTCCTTACAAAATGCACATTATTACCTCTGTATTACTTATTACTTTATTACTCATCTCTGGATTTTGCAATATAATTAAATATAATGTATTTTGGGCTAAAAATTCACACCAAGCACAAAGTTTTAATAAATCGATGACAGACATAGCATATTATATTAAAACTCTACCAACCCAAACAACTAAATATGTAATAGCGGGGCCATTAAAAAGATTGCCTATACAATTATTAAATGAGAATACGCCAAATTTAATTTTTTTATATAAAAATGAAATTAACACAATTGATACAAAACAAAATTTTTATATACTAATTTCTGAACAAGATGACAACTTAATAAAAAATTTAACAAATAAAACAAAAACAACAGTAAACACAATAAAAACTAATCTAAACACACAATTTATAATTGTAAAACATATTGAATAATAATTTATTAATATCAAAAAAATGATAACAAAATATTATAAATTTATAATAATTTTCATAATTATATTTATAGCAATAGTTTCTATCTCATTAGCATGGAATGACTCTCTCACTTTTGATGAAATCGCACATATACCTGCAGCTTATACTTATATAAAAGCTCATGATTATAGACTAAATCCCGAACATCCACCACTTCTCAAAATATTGTCGGGACTTGCTATATTACCATTAAATATAAGTTTTGATTGGAATGCTAACTTTTGGACAAATATAAATAATTATGGCGAATATGGACAATGGGACGCTGGAAGATATCTACTTCATCAGGCAGGAAATAATACTGACTGGATTACTTTTTGGGCTCGTGTGCCTGTTATTATCATTTCACTTTTATTTGGAATATTTCTATTTTTTTGGGGTAAAAAACTTGGCGGAATTATTGCAGGACTTTTTACTCTCACATTATATGCGTTTGATCCAAATATCTTGGGACACAATCATTTTGTAACAACTGACCTAACTATCGCCATTGCCATCGGAGTAGCTTTCTATTTCTTTTTACAATTCCTAAAAAAACCTACATGGTTAAATGCTCTGATAGGTGGATTTACTCTCGGAGTTGCGCAAACAACTAAATTTTCAGCAATTATTTTATTACCTTTTTTTGCATTGATATTGATAATTTACTCATTAATCAAATACTGCAAAAAAGACGAGAATCGACTGCAAACTATCTGGCAATATATTATAAAGAGCATATTTGCTATAATTATTACATTTTTTACCATATGGCTTATTTATATTCCGGTATCATACAATATGTCTGTCGATATTTTGCCACCAATCACACACAGTAAAAGTCAACCAGAAAAATATACTCGTGATAAATATCTTAGTAAATTCATATTAAAAACTAATGAGAATTTTATTACCAGACCATTAGCAATTTATGTCCAAGGACTTATGCAAGTATTTGATCGTGTAGAAGATGGAAATGTAACTTATTTTTTAGGTAATGTATCCTCACAAGCATCAAAAACTTATTTTCCATTTGTCTTTATTGCAAAACAAACACTTATACATTTATTCTTCTATTGTATTGCACTTACATTTATTCTTATAGTTTTGATACAAGGAGTTTATAAATTATTTACTCAAAAATTCAAAACTTCACTAACACAATTACGTAAATTTATACTAAATAGATTTACCGAATTGACACTGGGAGCATTTATTATTTTTTATAGTTATTTATCTGTAACTGGAAATCTAAATATTGGATTCAGACATTTATTTCCAATAATGCCCTTTATATATCTATTAACATCAAAAATTATTATTGATTCATACAAAAATTTAAAAAACCCAACAAGAAAAAATGTCACAAAAATAATATTTATAACACTTATTTTAATATTAGTAACAGTTACATTAAATACTTACCCTTACTACATGTCATATTTCAATGCACTATTTGGTGGACCAAAAAATGGCTGGCATTATGTAACTGACTCAAATGCAGATTGGGGACAAGACTTGAAACGACTTAAGATATATTTAAATAATCATCCGGAAATTAATAAAATTAGGATAGATTATTTTGGAGGAGATGATATTCATAATAGAATAGGTAAAGATAAATATATACTATGGTGGGATAGCAAACGTCCGATAGAACCGGGATATTATGCTATATCTGTATTTTTCATTCAAGAATCAATTTACAATACAAAGAAATCTGACGACGATACATATCGTTGGTTAAAAAATTATAAACCAATAGATCAAGTTGGAACTTCTCTGTTAATTTATAAAATTGATTAATTAGAAATTTATCAAAATTACAAAAAAATTATTTTTTATTTTTACTTTTGTTCTTAGACCCGGATTTATCATTTTTTACTTTTTCATTTTGTCCTACATTTTGTTCAACTCCATCTTTCATCTTATAAAAAATCTTCTCCGGAAATCGCATATCTACATACTCCAAGTCACTACGACGACTTGGCAAATCTACTTTCGTAGCAAATAGTTTCGCAATATCAAGAATTTCTTTGGTCTCCTGTGATAAATCAATAATTATATACCATCCCTCATCGGTCATAAATCGTACTTCATATGAACCTCTAGAAGTGACTTTAAATGGTTGTTCAATCTTCACATCTAACATATATACCAATTCTCTTCCAAGTATTTCAATTTTCTTTAAGAACTCCTCTGACATCACATGATCTCCTATGCTTATGTCTTGATGCGTATCATCTACAATTACAAAATGCCTATTATTTACAACAACTGAGTTATCCATCGATACTTGTTTTTTCACAATTTCACCATCTACCAAAAAACAAGCCTCCATGGCCGAACTTTTACACCAAATTACTAAATTATCATATTCCTGTATTTCTACAATAATTTTATCTGGAAATCGTTTTATGATATTAACTTTCTTTAGTCTATCATTCTTTAAAATATCTTTACTAATTTTATTTTTATCTATTATAAAATAATTGTTTTTCTTAATACATGAGATGATTTTACCATTTATATCATATTTTATAATGTCAATAATTTGATCTTTATTCACCCTATTTACTCCACGAATATCAAATTTATGCACAACTAATAAATCCGAACATAAAAAAATATAACCTACAGTTCCTATAAAAAACACTACAGCTAAAATAAAGATATTCTGTTTCCATGTATGCGAATTTTTTATATTTTTCTTTTTATGCTTACGTAAATTATTTTTACGATGTACAATTTTACTTTTGTTCTTTCTTGCCATATAATTTACACAATATTTATAAGAAGATCTTCTAACATTAACTGCTTGTTCACGTTAGTTGAATTCATCTTATTGAGTGAATCTTCCACTCTACCTGCGACTTTAATTAATTGAAATTTTTTAGTTTTATATGCTGCAATTCTTATACGATAAATCCACACTTGGAAGAAAATCTTTAAATATACATCATCTTTTTTCGATAATTCTAATGCTAGATCCAAACGTTCATATATTTTTTTATGTGCAAGTATTTGAAGTTTATGCCTAGCACTTTCTACTATACTGCGAAAATAATCATCATTATAAATATTATACAAGAAACCGGGACGACCATCCATATCATTCAAATATTCACTATCCTTATATTCAACACGAAGTTCTTCAATATCCACAACATTAAACTGCATAACAAAACAGCGCGATTGAATAGTTCTAAGTAATCTACTAGTATTATGAGTCACCAATATTATATATCTATTTTCTAAAGGTTCTTCCAATGTTTTGAGCAATGCATTTTGTGCTGAAAATGTCATTCTATGTGCGTCATCTATTATGAGTACTTTTGCTTTTTTATCGGGTGCAAGCATCATAGAATGCATAGCCTCTATAATTATTTCAGCAGATATATTTTTTATAATATTTTTTTTCTTTTTTTCAATTACTTGCGGTCTTATAATATTTACATCACTATCTATATGTTCACATATTTTCAATGGTTTATCCAAATTATTATTTACAATATTATTTGCTAGAGATCTTGCTACAACTTGCTTACCAACATTTTCAGGACCCACAAACAAAAAGCTGTGATGTAAACTACCATTCCGCAAGGTTTTTTGTAATAATTCAATATTTTTTCTATGTCCTATAATTTTTTTATTCATAGATTTATACTATACCACAATAATAAATTATATATACCACCAAAAAGGAATCCTATACGATTCTAAATTAAAAGAATCTATGAAATTCTGTTGACATTAAATTAATTCTCTGAATTGTTTTTCAAATCTATTAAATGTATATTTTTGACTTTCTGCTTTTATAATACATCTATCATAAGTATCCTTCTTCTCCAAAAATCTACGTATTGCATCAGCCAACATTTCCACAGTTGGTGCATCAAATAATTCTCCTGTTATCCCTGGGATAACTATCTCACGTCCGCCACCTCGATTAAGAGCAATAACTGGTGTGCCAGTTTGCATGGCTTCTATACACACTATACCAAAATCATCCTCTGTTGGAAAAAGTAATGCCTCTGCTCTTTGTAAATATTTAATTTTTTCTTTCTCTGATATATAACCTAAAATTTTAATTGTTTTGCCAGCAATCTTCGTTAATGTCATTAATTCATTTCCTTCTCCTATAACAGTAAGCGGCAATTGTAATTTATTACATACTTCAACAGTCAAAGCTACATTTTTGTATTTTGATAATCTTGAAATAACTACAAACCCATCTCTGTCTTTGTTAATATCATCAACATTCAATGTAGCTGCTGGACAAATTACACTTGATTTTCTACGATAATATTTCTCAATTCTTTCTTTAGTATATTTTGAATTTGCAATTAAAATATCCGGTCGTTGTGCTGCTTGATAATCCCATACTCGTAAATAACTCAATAACAATCTAATACAAAAATGATTTTTTTTATTTACTATTTTTTTTAAATAATGTTCATTTTCATCCCATACATATCGCATTGGTGAATGTATATACGCAATATGTCTTGTATTTAACCTTGTAACTATTCCTTTACTCCAGGCACCAGAACTAGAAATAACTAAATCAAATTCTCGTAAATCAAAACTTTCCATAGCAGTCCCAAAAAAAGGAATTAACAGCTTGTGCCTTTTTTTCAACCAATTTGGCCACTTTTGCAAAAAACTAGTACGGATGTTTTTATTACTAAATTGCCCCTTCATTTGATCTTTATTATAAAGCAATGTATAAATTGGTGCTTTTGGAAATATTTTAGTCAAATCAGCAAGAACCTTTTCAGCACCTCCAGGATATAGCAAAAAATCATGTACCAACGCTACCTTTGATTGATTTTGGTTTTTATCTATTTGTATATTATTTTTATCAACAGCCATATATTTGAATAACTAAATATGCTAGTATTTTATCATTTCCACAATTTTTTAACAATCATCAAAACTCTTATTTTTAACCCTAACTGACATTTAAAATTTAATTAGAACTTTAGCCACAAGTCGTGCACATCTATCCCAATTAAATCTTTCTATATTTTTTAAACCTCGCGTAATTGCATCATGTCTTGCTTTTTTATTTGTTAATAACAAATTTATTTTTTCTGCTATATCCGATGCTATTATTGGATCTACTAAAAATGCACTCGTTTTGGCAATTTCTTTTAATGAAGAATTATTTGATGTGACTACTGGTATGCCTAACTGTTGTGCTTCGAGCACTGGCAAACCAAATCCTTCATAAAGAGTTGGAAATACAAACACAGAAGCATTTCTAAAAAGTGCCCACTTAATATTTTCAGAAACAAAACCTGTCACTATTATATCTTTACGAAATGGGTGCATATCGATTTCACTAGCAATTTTATTCCATCCATATCCACCCTTACCTACTAACACTAATTTTTCTGTTATTCCAAAGTGTCTTCTTAATATTTCATATGCATTTATAATATTTGAAATATTTTTACGTTCCTCCAATCGTCCTATAAATATCAAATACTTTTGCTTTTGTATATTATATTTATGCAATATTTTCATATCAAACTCAACATTTTCTTTAGAAGCTTGATTTACACCCTCATACACAACACGAATTTTTTCTTTTGGTACGTTATATAAATTAATCAAATCCAGTTTTGTATTATTTGACACACAAATTATATTTTTTGACCACTTGCACGAATTTTTTATCCCTATTCTCATAGAGAATTTCTCATATACCGAATACGATTTTGGTTGTAACTCAAATTCGAGTCCATGTATGATAGATGTGGTTGCCTTTGGATGAATCGGAGGCACAACATGACCGGGTACTAATAATTTTTCTGGTTTATCAAAAAAAAGTGCACATGATAAACGCCAGTATGTCCAAAATCGCGGTGCCCACAACTCACGTACAACCCATGATTTTGGTAATTCAAAATCAATATTTCCTCCTGTTCCTCTACGCAAATACAAAGTTACAAATTGCTTGGCGAGCGGTTTACGCAAATGCCTAATTAACTGATATGAATATTCTTCAATTCCAGTACGTTCATGCAAAAATGCACGCGACGCGTCTATTGCTATTTTCATTTCTTAGTTGCTAAAATTGTTTTTTTATAAATATCTAGATTATCCAAAACTTTTCCAGAGCCACGAACCACACATCTGAGCGGATCATCAGCAACATAACACGGCACACCAATTGTTTTCGTAATAAGCTGATCTAAATTTCTCAACAATGCACCACCACCAGAGAGAATTGTGCCTTTGTCCATAATATCTGCTGAAAGTTCTGGTGGAGTATCTTGTAAAACTTTCTTCACTGAGTTAATCACCTCCCTAAGTTCATCCTGCAATGCCTCCGTTACTTCATTTGATGATATGGTTATAGTTTTCGGTAATCCTCCCATAAGATCTCGTCCACGAATATCCATTCTGCTTTCCTTTATCTGTACAATTGCACTCCCAATTTTAATCTTTATTTTTTCTGCCATCCGTTCACCAATTGCCAAAGAATATTTACGTTTAATATAATCCGCAATTGCTTGATCAAATTTATTACCTCCAACGCGAGCACTATACGATGACACAACTCCACCTAGAGATATAACTGCTATCTCGCTTGTGCCACCCCCAATATTAATTATCATATTTCCTTGTGCTCCATTAATTTTAATTCCTGCTCCAATCATAGCAAGGATTGGTTCTTTGACAACATACACCTTCCTTGCTCCTGCTTTTTCTGCAGCATCCACAACTGCACGACGTTCTGTGGAAGTGATTCCTGCTGGGATTGATATCATTACTTCAGGACGAAAAAGAAACACTCTCCCAGTTACTTTTCTTATAAAATATTTAAGCATTGCTTCAGTAACACGATAATCGGCAATCACTCCATCTCTGAGAGGCTTATATGCCGTTATAGTATCAGGGGTACGCCCTAACATTTCTTTTGCTTCATCACCTACAGCTAATACTTTATTTTCCACCATTGAAACAGCAACAACAGATGGTTCATCTACAACTACACCTTTTCTTGGCACAAAAACAAGAGTATTTGCAGTTCCTAAATCGATTCCAATTTTACGTATAATCATATCACTAAATTTAATAAATCGATATTTTCTTTAATTACATCATCACGAATTTTACCTTTTGTAATTGCTTGAGATAATTCATCAAGTTCTTCAATCATAGGATTGAGTCGAGATGTCATTTCTGCATTATTTGTTCCCTTTAATTCAAACCTCTTATGAAATTTTTCTATAGCTTCATAATTTTTTTTCATAAACTTTACTCATTATTCAATTTAATACATACACCAATATTATGCAACCTGTTTTCAAGATCTTCATATCCACGGTTAATTGAATACACATCCCTCAAAATCGATTTACCTTTTGCCCCAATCATTGCAACTAACATTATCGCAGCAGGCCTAAGTGCTGGTGGAGACATCAGGTCTGCACTATGCAATTTCGTCGGTCCAACTATTTCTAAACGATGTGAATCTATAAGAGTAATATTCCCACCAAGACGATTAAGTTCAGTAAAATATACTGCTCTGTTTTCATATACCCAATCATGAATAAATGTTTTACCATTTGCCATCATTGCAATTGGTACAAAAAATGGAAGATTATCCATATTCAATCCAGGAAACGGAAGTGCATGAATCTTATCCTCAAGCGCTTTTAATTTAGAAGGAATCATGTTTAAATCAACTAATGCTGTCTTTTTATTATATGATTTGTATCTTCGTAAAATTTCAAATTTTTGACCCATTTTTTTAAGTTTCAAAAGTTCTAATTCTAAAAAATCAATAGGACACCGTTTTATAATTAATTCACTCTTAGTTGTAATTGCAAGGGAAAGAAAAAACATAGCTTCAATTGGATCCTCACTAATTTCATATGTAATATTTTTTTTCAATTTCTTTTTTCCACGAACCTCTAAAGTCGTGGTACCTATACCTTTAAATTTAACACCTAGTTTTTCTAAGAAAAAACAGAGGTCCTGTACCATGTAATTCGAAGTTGCCATTTTAATTACAGTTTTACCTGGAATTTGTGCTGCCGCCATAATAGCAGTTTCTGTAACAGTATCTCCTGATTCATATAACACATTATTCTCAGCAGGTCTTAAAAAATTTGTAAAAATATTAAACCCTTTTTTTGTTACTGTTATATCTATTCCATAACCCTCTAATGCATACAAATGTGGTTTTATAGTACGTTCACCTAATTTACAACCTCCTGTCTGTGGAATAGAATATTTTCTATGACGTCCACTAAGCGCACTAATAAGCATAATTGCACTACGAGTTTTTCCTGCTGCATCTTTATCTATATTTCGAAGAGTAAACATTTTAGGAGACATAAGTACTAATGTTTTACCTTTTTTTTCAATTTTCATTCCTATGCTTTCTAAAATTTCTATCCATCTATTTACTTCTTCTATTTGTGGAACATTTTTGAGCGTCGTCATACCACGATTCATAACTGATGCAGCTAAAATTGCAACTGCTGCATTTTTTGAACCATTAACTGTAATCTCACCACCAAGTTTTTTACCACCATCAATTTCAAAATATTGCATATTTATATAAAAAAAATTACACCAACATCTTTGTAAAGTATATGCCAAAACACACTTTTTTTCAAGAAAAAGAGACCCTACAACAACAATGATTGTCAATATACTTGCAATTTATATAATAACTACTTGTGTGAACAACATATTCATAACAACAATAGCATCTCGCCCATGCTCATTCCAAGACGAGAGAGCTAAAGTGAGAGATATTGGCATCTATAATTTTGTGATTGTTTTTTATATTTCTGGTTGTCATTTTTATACTAGATGTAAAAAATTATTTGTTGACTATTTCAAATATTTCTCCATACTTATTAGTAAAAAGTTAAAAAAATCGCTTTTCAAGTAACAACAAGAAAAGCGACAATTTAAAAAATATTTTCGTTTTTATCATTTATATGATTATAACGAAATAAGATGTAAAGAACTTAACATCTAAATAAACCAAAAAAATTTGTTTTTAGTTATACTGATATATTCAATTGTGTAAAGAACAAAAAAATCGGTATGAGTATTTAAATTACTCACCCGATTACTATTTAATTATAACACGTCTAATCTAAAAAGTCAACTAATCTACAATCTATCTTTATAATTTTTTGCCCAATATAATACCTTATTCCCATAATTAATACATGTACTACGTTCAAGTCGCGAGCCACAATAATACCTCCTAGCTGCGGTAAATTCTCCTTTTTCACTTGTTGCTCCATCATTTGCTAGCTTGATTGCCATTGCCATCACACCATCAGTTAAACTCCATGGATCAGCAGGACTATGCCCTGTATAGCTAGAAATCTTAGACTCATATCCAACCCACGTTGTAGGCATGAATTGTGCGACCCCCATAGCGCCACCCACTCCATAGCTGAGTGGACATGACACTTTCTTTTTTTTATAATTATATCCTAAATCTTTTGTAATTCGTTTAAATATTTTTGCATTCTTATCTCCCATTTTACTTTTTTTATATGTACATCCACCAGTAAATCTACCCAAATTTGTTTCTACCACCAACATACCAAGTATAAAACTTTTACGTACACCTGTTTTTTTACTCGCAAATTTTGCTGCTTTTTTAATATCATTTGTATTAAATGACTCACCTAGCAAAGATGACAATCTTGATTCTACTTCAGATAATTTTGCATTCAATTGAGCAATGGATGTATCAACCTTAATAATTTTAACTTGAACGGCTGAAGCTTGTGATAATAATTGTGATTCTGTCTTTTTATGCTCTGTTAATAATTTCTCCTTTTCCAACTTTAACTCCTTCAGTTCCTCCTTCTTTTGTTCTTGTAAATTTTTTGCTTCTTTTGTTTGATGCACTATATCCACAATTTTTGTACGCATACCATCTAAATTATCTGTTATTTCCAAAAATCTATTTGCACCATCATTTTCTACAACAAACATAATGGGATGACTATTAGATGTAAAATATACTCTCCGAACAGTATCTGCCAATGAACCCTTATAAAGTTTCATTTGACTATTCAACTGATTGATTTGTGCATCTCGCCTATCTATTTCTTTTTCTTTTTTTTCAATATCTTCAATCACTTCGTTAATAGTTCTTTTTGTCGTACCCAATGTTCGTTTTACTACACCAAGATTTCCTTCTAGTATTGCTTTTTCTTTTTGTTTTTTTTCTACCTTTTTTTCATATTTTTTCTTTTTATCTTTATATTCATTTTGTTTTTTCTTTAATTTTTCTTTTTCTTCTATTGTTATTTCTTCGTCACTAGATTCCCCTGCATATACAAAACCACTTTGCACAGCAAACATACAAAATAACAAAAACAAGCCAAATAATCCGAAAAATTGTTTTGTGTAAATATTATATTTCATTTATATATAATACCATACTTTTTAGAATCAAAAAACAGACACTTAAAAATATCTGTTTTTGAAACTCTTTTAAACGCCTATTTCTCTTCAGTCTTTTCTTCAGACTCATCTTTAATCTTTTCGTCTTCAGCATCTCTTTCTTTTTCTACATCTATAACACCTTCAACTTTAGACACATCTGCATCAATTTCACTATTAAGTTCAGCCATTTCTTCTTCTGTCCTTGGAGCTGCTACAGATGCAATTGCTGCTTCATCTTCAAGTACGATAGTCACTTTATTACCTACTGTAACATCTGCAACAGTGATTCCATCTTCAAATGTTGCTAATTTTGTAATATCAATTTCGATCTCATGTGGTAAGTCAGCTGGAAGTGCTCGGACAACAAGTGTGTCATTATTTTTAACAAGTGTACCACCCAGCTCTTTTACTGCGGGAGATACTCCAACAAATGAAAGTGGGATTTCTGCTTCAACTTCTTCTTTCATGTTTACTGCATAAAAGTCAATATGTGAAAAATCATCTGTGATAGGATCTGTTTGAAAATCATATATCAATACATTTATAGGTTCAGTGTCATCTATCATCAAAGATACAACTGTATTTGTACCAACTGAAGAAAATAATCTATTAAATTCTGTTGCATTAATCCATAGACTTTTTGATGATACATCATTACCATATATTACAGCCGGAATATTTGCATCAGCAATTGCTCGCATTTTTTTACCAGTCTCTTCTCGTTTTGTTGCATTAAGTATCATTTCTTTCATATCTTTAGTAGTTAGTAATTTTGATCCAAAATTTATTATTGTCTATCAATAAATATCTTGGACAAAAATAATTAATAAAAATTGTTCTATATAAAGAAAAAATCTAAATTAAAAAATTTTCATAATTTATAGATTTTTCTCAAAACTATAATCTAAAACATATCACTCACATATCCATTAAATGAATCTAAATAATCATGCATTTCTATAACATCATTATCCGATACAACATCGGACTGAAAAAATGTTCGCGCTTCTGACGGTGTTGTATCAGTTAGAACTCCAACAGTCATTATACCACCATCACTTTGTGACATAAAAATCATTGCAGCACCAGCACATTTTGTACATGAAATATGTACAATAGTTCGATTTTCATCATAACCAAGTGGCATATACGACAAATGCTCACGCTGTGCACCGCACACCGGACATTTTTGTGGAATCACACGATTTTGTTCTCCTCGTTCTATGTCCATATAAATAATATATTAATATAAAAAAAGAAAAAAAGCAAGCCTATCCTAATATTCTGTCATATATTGTAATGATACAACTTACAAATACCAAATTTATTTTTAATAAGATTCTATGTAATTTTTCATTGTTACTTCTCTACACAAGTACACACTCATAACTATTCCACATGATATCATAACACTCAATAATGAACTCCCTCCATAACTAATCAGTGGCAATGGAATTCCCGTCACCGGCATTAAACCAATATTCATACCAATATTAACTGTAAAATGAATAAGAAACATTGCCATGATTCCAACAACTAAAAAATATCCAAATGCATTGCGCGACTCATTTGCAATAAAATAAAAACGTAAAAAAAGTACGGCAAACAACCCAAATAACACCAATATACCAATAAATCCCACAGATTCAGCAATTGTAGCAAAAATAAAATCTGTGTGTTTCTCTGGTAGAAAATTTAATTGTGATTGCGAACCATAACCAAATCCCTGTCCTATTACTCCTCCATTACCTACAGCAATCATTGATTGAATTACATTATAACCACTACCTTGTGGATCAAGTTCGGGATGCAGAAAATCCATAATACGAGCTCGTTGATACGGAGCAAAAAGGGTCCATGCAATAACAGAAAATATAATACCTCCCATAACAAAAATCACTAAATATTTTTTTTTAATCCCTGAAACAAATATCATTATAAACCATATACCAAATATTACTAATGACGAGCCAAAATCTGGTTGTTTTAATACAAGAAAAATAATAACAGCTGTCAAAACAAAAGATACCACAATCATCATCATTTCACCCAATTCTCCTCGTTTTTTCGAAATAAAATGCGCTAAAAAAATAATAACTAAAACCTTAATAAGTTCTACAGGTTGGAAATACGCAAACCCTAAATCAAGCCAACCAGATGTTCCCCGCAATGTAGTCCCTAAAATTAATGTCAAAATCAACAAACCAATGGAAAAGAAATAAAGAAAAGTACTATATGATTGTAAAATATTATAATCAATAATTGCAAATATTACAAAGCCACCTATAGCTAAAACAACATATACAATATGTCGTATAAAAATATCACTATTTATATTGTCCCCATGCAAAAACATACTACCCAGAGCTATTACACCAAATCCAATGAGCAACAAGACCGTAAAAAATAATATAAAATCAAATTCAAAAAATTTACGTAACATAATTATAAATATATTTAAAAGAAATTTTTATTGACTTTTAGCGTAAATTTTGATATCGTCCTCCCGGCAAATATTTCTTCATAAAATTTAAAGAATCAAACACGTTTGTTTCTGCTTGCATTGTTGAAGATTTAATATTTCCTGGAAATTTATGTGGCCATACTAAACGAAATTCTCTTTGTGAGTCAGAATCAAGTGTACGCATTTCAGTCTTATTTACAGCAACCGGCAACCCTCTCTCGTCCTCAAGAATAACATTTACCACAACATTATGAAAATCATACGGACTATCATTCGACACAAGTCCAAATGCTTCCGCATAATTCATACCATTTTTAACGAGACCAAAACGCTGATTTTTGACAAGGATATGAGGACTATCAAATTTTGTAAACTTAATCCAATCAACATTATTGATAGTAACTTTTACACTAGTTGGTTTTTGATTTGTTTTCATTCCCACTTCAACAATATATTTATTTTCATTTGGTAAAATAAATGTCTTACTATTACGTGATGCAAGAACGCTACCGTCTCCACCCAAAATCTCAACAGTATAATAAACTTCCTTACCTCCATATAATGCATTTGGATTGTGAATATCTGCAACAATATCATATTTGCCATCTTCACCATATACAATATATGCACTTTTTACAATTAAATCCTTTCCTACCAACTCTTTCAAACATGCTTCACATGGACCTCCACAATCAATTCCCTCTTCGTTTTGGTTTTGTTTACCATCAAAACATGTAGGTTTTGAAATTACAAGAGAAGTAATAAGTCCAATAAATATAATAAAAATTACAAAATAGATGCCTACAATTGTAAAACGTTTTACCTGTCTATTCATAAAAATATATTATTTAATACATATATATTATACACGATTATACAGCAAAAACAAAAAATGTACTGTTGCATAGTTAAGGTTACTTTTTGAGGAATTTTAATATTACTTAATATTAAACATTAATCACTAATTGTAACGAACAAATTCAAAATTTATCAACAAACCATACAAATGTCGTTAATAAAATTAAACTAATCATTATACCAATAAATATCTTTCGACCCCTTTTTTCATAAAAATCTAACATAAAATTTTTAAATTAATATATTAAAATTTATTTTTGCGAAGCCAACAGTGCACTGCGTACCGAACAATTCATATCTCTCAAAAACAATGGACGCTTATCTGTCTCATACATTCCTATAGCATCCTCAAAAGTCCTACGCCTATCGTGCGCATATATTACACCTAGTGGAAATTTTTCTTCTTCAAGCGATTTTGCAAATGCACTAGTTCTATCACTCACATCATAGTCGTATTTATCGCCTATATAATAAGTATGCTCTTTGAACCACTGATAAGTATTTACTTTATTAAACACTACACAAGGCTGAAAAATATCTATAAGCGAAAATCCTTTATGATTGATTGCTTCTTTCAAAATTTCTTGAGTTTCTTTTGGGTCGCCAGCATTTGCACGAGCCACAAAAGGAGCATCCAGTGAAATCGCAAGAGCTACTGGATTTATCGGTTCATCAATTACCCCTTCTGGCTGAGTAGGTGTCACCATTCCCTCTTGAGTTGTTGGCGCAGCTTGCCCTTTCGTTAAACCATAAATCATATTATCATGAACTATTACTGTGATATTTGGGTTTCTACGAATTGTGTGTATCAAGTGATTTCCACCCTCGCCATAAACATCGCCATCTCCACTTGTTACAATCACAGTTTGAGTAGGATTTGCCGCTTTGATACCTGTTGCAACTGGTAGAGCTCGTCCATGTAACCCATTGAAATAATTAGTTTTCAAATACTGTGGCAATTTAGCCGCTTGCCCAATACCTGAGACAAGAGTAACTTCTTGTGATTTTTTGTCCAAATCTTGTAATGCTTTTTTAAGTGTCTGCAAAATAGGAAAATTTCCACATCCAGGACACCATTGATTTTCCACCTCATCAGGTGGCACATTAAAATCTTCTTTTTGTTGTGATGCTGTTATCATATTTTTTATTTTATTTTTTACTTATCTACAGTATATCATCAATACCTTCTATATCCAAAATATCCTTTTTCAGCTTATAAGTATTTCCATAACTCAGTAATCCTTTATATGATTGAATTATACTTTTATTTACTTTATCCACATTAACATTATTCATCATTCGTTTTTTGTCACAGTTCTAAGTGTTTTATAATTAA
Source organism: uncultured Micavibrio sp. (assembly GCA_964534895.1). Classification (GTDB taxonomy): domain Bacteria; phylum Patescibacteriota; class Minisyncoccia; order Moranbacterales. Next base: position 8,253 of record CAZHQB010000003.1, on the reverse strand, counting down.
AAAACATTACCCAACCCAAAAAATCTATTTCAAATGTCAATGTCTGAATTGATACCTTATACTCATGCAAATCAAGTTTTAAATTTATATAACAAATACAATCTATACAGTCGTAACCACACAAACTCTCTTTTCTTACAAACCTGACCCAGTATTACAAGCCATGATCTACAATATATCGATGGATCTTTTTTAATATATAAAAAACCCTCGATTTAGTAATTCCAAATCGAGGATCAAAGAGATTGAGAGTCAAAGTATCTAAACTAAGTGTCTAGTTCTCTAAACTCTTACGGACGAATGCAAAACGACAGCTTAGCTCCCACTCGCAGTCAAACCAGAAAATGTCAAGTATACGATCTTTGAAGTAAAGCACGTACCGATCGCCATTATACTGCACGACTGTTCCCAATGCAATAATCGGAAACTTTCCCTGAAGTTCTGGACGTTGTGCACCAAGTGCCAGCAGCTCTTCATGAGTCGCTGGACGATAATCTCCTGTACTCATCTCATCGATGAGTTTTTGAGAATCTTCACTCTTGTCACGATGAACAAGAAAAATCTCAATGTCCGTCTGTACACTTTCTGTTATTGGAAAGTGTTCGGATGTTATGTCATCATCGTGCCAATCATACTGACCAGCTTTGATAACCTCATCTAGAGATTTATAACATCCTATGGTAATCTGATGTATTTCATAGCAATTCTCATCACTTACCATCATTCCTTCAAAAAGTCGTTCCCAATGTTCGCGACCTGCGTCAGTTGCGAGCGCATGAAATTGCTCGTCAGTTATGCCCATTTCTTTACGAATCTGATTCGCATTTGTGAGCATACCGAGGCCAAGCCCCATACCAGAGACAACTACTGATTTTTTACTCATTTTAAATCTCCTTTGATTTAATATGTTTCTCACAATCACTGACCACCAGCAATCGCCCCAACATATCTATAAAAAGAACTTCTCATACAAAATTGTACGATATATTACTATAGCACGGTATCACTATAATATCAACCCTGCAACATTGAATCCAAATCTTAACTCTGTATTTACCCATTTTAGTAGGGACAGGTTTCAAACCTGTCCCTACAATTTACATTTTTTGTCTTTTTTTCACCTTTTTCACTCCAAATATAAATATTACTTGATAAGATGAAAAATATTACAAAGCTTCTTTAATTTTTTCTTCCAATTCTTCAACACTAAACAATTCTCCATTCCATTTTAGAATTCTTTCATCAATCTTTCTTTCACATTCTTTTTCTAGTAAGTTTGCAAATTGTCCTGTTGCATTATTTTCTACTACTATTACTTTTTTTGCATCTTTTATCATCTTTTTGGTTTTTTTGTTCATTGGAAAAACTTGTACAAACTGCACTACACTCACTTCTTTATTATCAATACTTTCCACTGCTTCTTCTACCACATTTTTATTTGAGCCCCAACACACTACTAGAGTATCTGCTGATTTTTTGCCTTTGATATTTGGGTCAAGCGCACTTTCTTCCAATAGTATTTTACGCTTAAATAGTCTTTTTTCCATCATTTGCATCCTAAGTCCATCCATATCCTCTGTGATACGTCCATCTTCCGTATGTTCATCACTATCAGCACATACCAATCCATCACCAAATCCCGGTACACTCCTAGGAGATATACCATCATCAGTAAGCGCATATCTTTTGTATTTTCTATCAGACTCAATAATATGTTTTTTGTGTGGCAAAACTGCAAATTCTTCTTTGTCTATAGTATAGAGCGCATCTACAAAATATTGGTCAATAAGTACAAATGTCGGTATCTGATATTTATCCGCAGTGTCCAGTGCATGAGCAGTTATTTCATAAGCCTGTACAGGAGTGCCCGGTGCATAAATTGTACGCATAAATTCACCGTGCCCTGCATGAAGTACCAAATCCAAATCTTCTTGTGCTGTACGAGTTGGCAAACCAGTTGCTGGCCCAGGTCTCTGAGCAATATGGATTGTTATAGGAGTTTCTGTCATCGCTGAGAGTGAGAGTGCCTCACACATAAGTGCAAATCCTCCACCCGCAGTAGTCACTATTCCACGCGCTCCAGCATAACTTGCACCAATCGTCATATTTATTGCACCAATTTCATCTGTTGCTTGTTCTACTACTACACCGCAATCTTTCCCATGTTGAGCCAAAAATGTTAAAAGTCCAGTTGAGGGCGACATAGGATAAGATGAACAAAAATCTACACCTCCTGCAAGAGCACCAAATCCCACAGCATCAATACCAGAAATAAACAAATCATCTTTGATGTCCTCATCAGTTTCAAAAGAACAAGTTATATCATTACTAAACGCAAAATGCTCTCCCATCTTGTAACCTTTCTCTAAAGCTTCCTGATTTTTTTTAATAATCTCTTCACCCTTTTTAACAAAAAATTCTCTCAAATATTGTTTTGGACTTTCAATATCAACTCCCATCAGCCCCAGCACTGCACCAGCCGCCACAGTATTAGCAAACACACGATTTCCTATTGCCTGTGCAATATTTATAAAATCGACTTCCATTATACAATCACTACAAAACTCATCCTTCTTAAACCCCAAAAACATAGTGTCTTCACTGAACCGTTTTTTGCTATGCTCATACCCAGCAGGATCAAGCGGCACAAACAAATCCACTCGTGAAGTATAGGCATCTTTTTTAGTACTAGACACACGAATTGTAGTAGAATTCATACCACCTCGCACTCTAGACATATATTCTTTAGTAGCAAAAACATGATACCCCTCCCTTTTGAGTACATGAGTAAGTATATGAGAAACACTTTGAATTCCTTGCCCAGCCTGACCAACAATAACTAAAGAAAAATCATCTTTAATATCTCGTGACATAATTTTATTTTTAATATTAATTTTAATCTATACCAATAGTATAACATCAATAAATTAAGTAATCAAAAAATTTGTAGAACAAAAATTCATATGATATACTTTAAAAATACTTAGGAAATTTAATACATCCATATGTCATATTATTTAAATATAATAAATAAAATTACTAAAAATTATTGCGACAAATATCCAGATATTGGTTTTACATTCATGTATGATAATAAAACAAAAACTTTTGGTTCAAAAATAAATAACTATACAATACAATTTAAAGAGGCCGAAAAAACTTGGAAGAAAATTCTAACAAATGGAAGTGTTGCATTAGGTGAAACATTCACTCAAAATCTTTGGGATGGTTATTATAAAGATATTCCATTTTTTTTAGAATTTATGCTAAATATTTTAGAAGATAAAGATTTAACAAAAAATATTTCCATATTTAATAAATTAATTATTTTTATAGCATCACAAAAATCAACCACAAAAAGTATTGGTCATACTCATAAAACAAATATTAATTCTCATTATTCATTAGAATTAATTCTTTCTGATGTGAATGCATCAAATGATTTCTTCTTTCCAATACTTGGTGAAAATTATCCAGTGTATTCTTGTGGTTTTTGGAAAAATGGAGCTTCAACATTAGAAGAAGCTCAGCTTGCAAAATTTAATTTATATGCAGATAAATTAAAATTAGATGATTCAAAATCATTAATAGATTTGGGCTGTGGTTGGGGAGCTCAATCACTGTGGTATGCAAAAAATCTAAAAACTAACGTAACTTTAATTACATTATCAAAAGCACAAGCAAGCTATATCAAAAACCAAATCAAAAAAGAAGGATTACAACAAAAAGCAACACTGAAACTGATGGATATGATGGATATCAATAAATTAAATAAGCAATATGATGCTATCATTTCATTAGGTGCCATCGAACATATAGAAGATTTTCCAACATTATTTAAAAAAAGTAATGATATATTAACTCCAAACGGCAAAGCCTTATTTCATACCATGTTCAACCATGTGCATCATGATTTTGATAAATGGAATAGTGAATATATGTGGCCGGGTGTACAAATTCCTTCTAGACAAAGATTATTAGATGCTCTAGCTATGAATTTTAATAACATATCTTTCGAACAATATACGAGAGGCTCTTATTCTAAGACATTTCGACATTGGTTACAAAATTTCGTAGAAAACGAAAACTATTTATTAAAAATATTAAATAATGCAAATCCAAATGGAAATAATAAAAAATTTATGAGACGATTTAAATATTATCTCATGTGTTGTTGTGCTGTATATAATGTATATATGGATGTAGGATATGCCTTGTGTGATAATAAATGCATTCCAAAAGAATAACATCACATTATATTACTCTAATTTCCTTTTAACTTCTTCAAATTTACTTTCTATTTCACAATATTATAATTAAAATGACAAATTATTAGTTATTCAGTAATTTCACATTTTTTTATTATTGCACAATAATAGTTACATTTCGTGAAATGGAATTATGAGCTTTGTCATAGGCTTTAACTTTCATTAAATATCTTCCACTTGGGATATTTGTTGGTAATCTAAATTCACCCTTTACCACTTCATCTTCTTTGCCTTTAATATAAATATTGCTTATACGTCCATTAAAATATATTTTAAACTTTCTAAATCTTTCATTATCTTTTGCCTCGAACCACACTATATCACCTTTTGACTTATGTAATTTATCAGGTAAATTTGTAAATTCAGGATCTATCGTATCTATCTTAATTTTATAATACCCAAGACTATCTATCTTCTTGTCATTTTTATCATAAAATGTAAATTTAATATTCCATGTTCCTTCTTTATCAAAATTAATTTTTTTCTTCCAACTGCCGTCACTTTTAATACTTTCTTCTTTTTTAATGCTATTTTTTCCTTTTTTAGCTTTAATTTTTACTTTACCACCAGCAAGTTCCTTGGTTTCACCTCTGAATTTGATTTCATCATTTTTTATATAGATTTTTTTCTTCTTTTTAAATATCACATTTTTAAATTTATCACCAAAACTCATTGATGGTTTACCAATATCAATCACTTCATTATCAATAATTTCATGTCCATCTCCATCTTCATCATTATCATTATTATTTTCTGCTTCTAATATTGCAAGTCTAAATATATCATCTGTAGCACCAGCCACATTTAACACTTTATCACCATTAATAGTGGCAGTAATTAAATCTTGTCCTATATTTTGTGGTTTATAAATAGCAATATATAAACCATTATTCTCATCAGTAACACTAGGCACTATTACATTAGAACCTTTAATATCCACAACTACAGTAGCGCCTCCAACATCCAATTTATTCTTATATTGATCTTTTGCAATTACAGTTATTGTTGTATTATTTTTTTGATAAGCCGGACTAGGCGTAACATCCAAGTAAGAATGACCTGGACTCACATTACCAGCAGATACTGATACATCTAAATCATATGTATCATTTCCGTCAGAATTGTATGTACCATCTGAAATATCTATATGAGTATTTTCTTTTTTGTATAATTTAAGATTGCAGGTTGCTACTCCATTTGTAAATGTAAGAGTTGTAGAATTTCCAAAACTAATATCAGTATTATTTTTATCTGTGCATGTTGGAACTGTTCCATCATTCGCAGTATTAGCGCCTAAAAATGTAATACTATGATCTCCATTGTAATCAGTATGAGTATTATTTACAGAATCGATGGCAGTTATAGTTACCGTTTGTGAATCACCTGCTTGTTGGGTAGCAGAACCAGTTATTTTGAAGTGGTTCATTGTTGGCGGAATAACTGTCAAATGATATATTCCATCACTAGTACCATCACCATCAGCTCCTATGGATGCAGAATTTATTGTTCCATTAATATCAAGATTATTTGTACCTGTAATACTATATGTAGCAGCATAAGTTCCATCACTGTTATCTGTAATACCACTGACTGGATCAGTATTACTTCCATCATATGTATTTAAAACTACAGTATCCCCACCCCCAACAAGTTGATTTCCATATAAATCTCTGGCAGTAACTTTTATAACAGCGCTGCCGCCAGTATAAGCAGGACTAGGCGTAACATCCAAGTAAGAATGACCTGGACTCACATTACCAGCAGATACTGATACATCTAAATCATATGTATCATTTCCGTCAGAATTGTATGTACCATCTGAAATATCTATATGAGTATTTTCTTTTTTGTATAATTTAAGATTGCAGGTTGCTACTCCATTTGTAAATGTAAGAGTTGTAGAATTTCCAAAACTAATATCAGTATTATTTTTATCTGTGCATGTTGGAACTGTTCCATCATTCGCAGTATTAGCGCCTAAAAATGTAATACTATGATCTCCATTGTAATCAGTATGAGTATTATTTACAGAATCGATGGCAGTTATAGTTACCGTTTGTGAATCACCTGCTTGTTGGGTAGCAGAACCAGTTATTTTGAAGTGGTTCATTGTTGGCACTAGCTCTAATAAAGCATTACGAGCATTAACTCTTTTACCAGACACAGTGTCACCTGAAAGTGAAGACTTATCATCTCCACTATCCATAATAATTTGTTTAAGTTGCTGTGTTGTCAATGTATCATTATAACTAAGTAATAATGCAGCAAGACCTGCAACTTCTGGAGCTGCCATAGATGTTCCCTGTTCAAATAAATACATATCACCATCTTTACCATTATCTACTCTAACCACAACATCATCAATATAACATCCCTCATGATTATTATCTGTATTATTTGAATTCCACATAAATTCAAATACAAATTGATTTGTCATCAAATTACTAGGTATTGGATAAGTATCAACAAAATTAACAAAATATCCACCATTATTATTTTCACCAGCCCCTTCATGTACAAGCGCTAATGTAGGCTCATCAAAACCAATTACAGTGTCACCTTCCCCATCTCCATCTGTATCAATTTGCGCATCAACAATAGTATTTCCATTATCACCACTGAATCCTAATTGCATATAATCTGTATAACTCTGTTCATCATATTCAGTATCACAATACATTGAAAAATCAAAATATGCCTTCTTTCCACTATAACTACTCAAATCTATTGTTGGTGATTTTAAAACATTTTGAGCATCACCCAAATATGGTAATCGATTTACATCTCCAATAAATACTTTATCACCATTATCATTATATGTACCAAAATTACCTACCTTACTAAAACCTGTCGGCAAATTTGGAATTGTCACCGAATTAAGGTCCTCTGAAAATATTTTTTTATAACTCACCGTACTATAAATATTTACACCAGGAGCACCGACATCTACAGAAGTACCGCCATAATTAGAAAAAACGGCCAATTCATCATTTTGATTTGTTGCTGCAACACTCAATATATTGCTACTAGAATATGAAGCTGGATACATAGGAGTTGTATCATTATCTGTGCCATCATTACCTGCTGCTACTACCACTAAACCAGAAAAAGCATCTATAGCATCTTTCTCTGCCTGATCAGAATCTGGCCCACCCAAACTAACATTTATAATATCAGCATTATTACGACGAGCAAAATTAACTGCCTTAATAAAACTAGCCGAAGTCGTACCAGAGCCTTGTCCAGGTATAATTCCTGAACTTTTAATGGCCATAATTTTAGCGTGTGGATTTACTCCCAACACACCAATTGAATTATCACTAGCCGCTATAATACCAGCTACATGAGTACCGTGCAGACTATCATCTGGTTCAGGATTATTATCATCATCAAATGTATCATATCCGTGAATACACCCGCCCGCAACATTATTACCGTTTGGATCAACACAACTAGTTCCATCCCACATATTACCTGATAGATCAGGATGATTATAAGATACACCCGAATCTATAACAGCCACAACGACATCATTATCCGTACCATCAGCAATATTCCATGCTTCCTCAACATCCATATCTGCATCATTTGTGCCAGTAACATCATTAACTTTTTGACCAGTATTATTCAATGCCCACAAATCACTATAATATGCATCATCTGTATTAATACTTAGTTCTCTATAAATATAATTTGGCTGGGCATATTCTACTAAATTATCTAAATTTAATTCTTTTATTTTTTGATTAATATCTTCATTTTTTTTCAATTTATATACTACCACATTAGAACTACTAATCTTTTCTTCTTCATGTAAGGATTTTAAAAAACTGAAAGCCTTTCGCCGAACTACTCCTTTATTATTATTTAAATTTACAACAGATTTTTTGAATTTGACCAATACTTCTCCTTCAATATATTTCTTACTATTTTTATTTTTAATATTTCCATTCTGCAAATTCTTTACTTGAACATTGGTTAATCG
>CAZHQB010000002.1:46046-52303 GCA_964534895.1 uncultured Micavibrio sp. | reverse complement strand
GTAGAAATATGATGAAATCGTATTCCGCCATTATCTCTCGCCGACTCCAATAAATTTAAAGTTCCATTTATATTTGTCCGTACAAAAATATCACTATCTTCTATGGAACGGTCCACATGACTTTCCGCTGCAAAATGAACTACCAAGTCTACACCCTGCATCACTTCATTAACTATTTTTTTATTAGTAATATCTCCCTTAACAAATTTATACTGCGAATTATTCTCTAGGTCTTTTAAATTATTCAAATTCCCAGCATAAGTCAAAACATCCAGATTGATAATTTCATCCTCTGGATATTTTTCTAAAATATATCGAATATAATTTGAGCCAATAAACCCTGCACCTCCAGTAACTAATAACCTCATAAACAAAAATGTTAGTAATAATTCTATTACTAACATTTTACTATAAATTCACTTTTTTGTCATTACTTTTATTATTTTTTTGGTATTTCCTTGATATACAAATCTTGTTTTGTATATGGAATTTCTATATTGTTATTATTGAATGCTTTATAAATCGCGCGATTGAGTTGATGTACTGTTAGACCCCGTTTTGCCGAAGATTCAATCCAGACTAATAACTCATAATCAAGACTTGAAGCACCAAAAAGTCTAAATCGCACTCGAGCTTGTGGAGATTTTAATACATGCTCATTTTTATTCGCAATATTCAATACTATTTCTTCTACTTGATCTATATCAGATCCATAAGCAACACTAAACGGTACACGAACCCTACAAATTTTACCAACCTCACCACCAGATTCATTTATAAGTGTCGCAGAACTTATTATTGCGTTTGGCACAGTGATTTCCATATCATCTGTATTTTTTATTCTAGTTGTACGGATGCCTATATGAGTAACTCGTCCTCTTTCCCCGTTATCTAGCACTATCCAATCACCTATTTTATATGGCGTATCCGTTAAAATAAAAACACCTGAAATTAAATTTGCCAGAGTATCCTTTGCTGCAAATCCAATAGCTATACCAGCCACCCCAGCGCTAGCCAACCATGCTGTCATATTTATTCCCCATACACCAAACATGATATAAACAGATACTACCCAAATTACTATGAATGATAAATTAAGAAATAATGGTAAGGTATGTGGGGTTATAAATTTAATCCTTGAAATCTTAGCAAAATACTCAAATATCAACTTCAAGAATTTAACTATAATCACACTCCATAAAAGAATAATTATAGTTTGAAAGAAAGGCAAAGTAAATTCCTTAATTTGCTCTCCAAAAAATAAAATCCTCAATGCCATATAAATCCCAGTCAATATAATTGTATAAAATACAGGTTTTTCAAATAATTCAATTATTCTATCATCTAAATCAGTGCGTGTTTTATAAACTATGCGTCTTGCAATAACCGTTAAAATAAAAGTAACAACTTGAGCTATAAGTACTGTACTGAGCACTATAATAGATAATTGCAAAAAAATATCATAATCAAAATTAACAAATAAATTTTCCATAAATAAAAAATAATACAAATTAATGTATTATTATCGCACAAATGCATTTTTTTGTCCATAGTAAATTTTGTAGGCAAATTCTGATTTTTAGAGTTGTGCAAACCTTTTTAAACATACAAAATTAGCTGCGAGTCAGTCCTTACAAAATCTATAGTCGATATTGTAGTTGAAGTATAACAGATAGAGTTACAATCTCACTCTTCCAAAAAAATTCGTGACAACAGTGATTTAACTTACTTTATTTTAAAATATATTTCTTTGCCAAAGTTAAAGCAGCAATCGTTTGCCCATCTTTTATTTCTCCATTTTCAATCATTTAATAGGCTTTTTCCATCTCAATTTCTACAGTTTTCATTCCATACTCAGATGCCTCCAACTCTTTCCCAACAAATTCTAAATCTTTAGCAATAAAAACATATATTTCTTCTTTTATTAATCCATTTGCCGAACAAAACTTACCAACTTGTTTTATGCTACCTGCTTTATACCCGGTTTCTTCTCTAAGTTCTTTCCTGGCAGCTTTTATGACTAGACTTTCTCCCACTCCACCAGCAGGCGATTCCAAAAACCAATCATTAAAAATATACCTGTACTGCTTAATAAAAACTATCTTATTATTTTTAACTGGCACAATATAAACGCCTTTTCCAAATCTAACGCTAAAATGTTCCCCTTTCTTTCCACCTGGAAATATCACCTCATCTTTCCTAATCTTATACCACGGATTTTTATGCACTATTTCTGAAGATATTGTCTTCCATCTACCTTTATTTTTTTTCATATATAAAATCCTTGTCAATATTACAAAAAGGAACATTTTCTTTATCCTTATCTGAAATAATTGGCTCATCAATCCCATTTTTTTCTAATTGCCAGTCAATATTTAGTTGTTTGTCATTCCATGTTATAGCTCCTTCTGATTCTGGATGATATAAATTGGTACACTTATAATTAAAAATTGTTTCATCTTCTAGTGAAAGAAAACCATGAGCAAAACCTCTTGGTATCCAAAACTGTTTTTTATTTTCACTAGACAATTTTATACTTACCCACTGTCCAAAAGTTTCACTGCCATAACGAATATCAACTGCTACATCTAATACGCTACCCGTAATCACTTGTACCAACTTACCTTGTGCATAAGGATTTTTTTGAAAATGAAGTCCACGCAACACACCCTTGACTGATTTTGAAAGATTATCTTGCACAAATTTATCGTTGATTCCACTTCTAATATAACGTTCCTCATTATAAGTCTCTACAAAAAATCCTCTATCATCACCAAATACATCAGGTTCAATTATAAATAAATCTTTAATTTTTGTCTCTGTTATTTTCATAATAAAATATCTTAAAATTATAATAAAAGTATATCATTACACAAAGCTGATTACAAATCTGTTTTGTGTATTTAAAACATAATGGACCGAGGTACAACCTCGGTCCTGCAAAAGAAGATACGGCTATAGTTTCTACTAATTTAAATCTGACAAAATGATATCCTTATCCATATAAAAACTATAATACTCATCAGATTCGGTCCCTGGATTCTTTATATGAACCGTGACTGGTACATTATGCACTCCTGATTGTTTTTGAATCTTTAAATCATATGGATATTGATTTTTAAGTTCAATTGGTAAATTGTATCTTACTGTTACATCCTTTTCTTTTCCGAGTGGAACATGTACCAAACAACCCACATATTTTTTACCATATTTTTTACCATATTTTGGTTCTAAAACACAATTCTCAATATCTGTAATCCATGAATTAGCTGGTACATAAATCCTTAAATACGTCTGATAATCATTCGTTTTCCAATCTTTTTTCTTTGCAGTATTTTTATAGTGAATCTTGAATACTGCTTGTGGAATGCTACCCGAGAGATCAATATCATAATCAATGCTCCTATTTATATAATGATCTGTTTTATATGATGCAAGATTCGCATCTACCGCCATTATATAGTCTTTTTGCCATTTTTGATCTATTCTACCATCCCAATTTACACCTGATATTAACTTCAACATCTTAGCATCTTTAAAGTCTAACTGTATATCTTTATTATCAAATGAATCAATGAATTTATTTACAAGTGATATTTTTTTTCTTAAGGACATTCCTTGTATACGACGAATAATTTCTTTTGCTAATCTATCCATCACAACTTTTCTATCACCCTTTTTAATATCTTGATTTTTATAACCTTTTTCTACTTGATATTCCAATGTCATTATAGCATCTCCACTTTTATATGCATCTGGATATTTACTTAATTTAATTGGTCCCGTCATATCAAGAATTGTATCAAGAACTGTAGCATTAATAGCAACTATACCATCAAACCTATCTTCACCACCACCAAATTTATAAAATTTTTCTGCTATACGTGCATTTGTTGGAAAATCAGGCATCCAATTCCCATCACGAAATTTCCATGATGAAATATGCAATGTTTTCTTCATGGGAAATGGTGGTTCAATAGTATTTGGTATACGTCCATCAAAATTTGCTGTATCATGTACTGCACTATTTATAACCTCACCATTTTTTATAGCTACAATCGCAAACGAACCAATATAACCACCACCTGGACGAAGCTCCATATTATTTTGCAAAAGAATCATAAATTTTCGTTCCACATCATCTTTTTGCAAAATATAATGAGCTAATTCCAAGGCTGTTTTATATTTATCTTCAACTGGTAATATCCTTGAAGTATCATATGTAACATTAAGTAGTTTTATTGGTTCATTTTTCCATTGTAATACAAAATAAAATATAACAAGACATGGAATTGCAATTATCCAAAATATAATCAAAGTTTTAGTTGAAGTTTTTTTGCTCATAAAGTTAAAGTTTACCACCTAATAATTCATTTAGTCTTGCTTTTAATTCTTCTTCTGTAGGCTCTGCAATTTCTTCTGATTCTTTAGTATTTATTTCATTAATATTCTCATCTTTTCCCCCTAGACCAAAATCACTTACATCAACAACTGGCAGGTTATTTGGTGTTGTGGGCAATCCTTCAGGCACTTTAGAAATCATTTCAACTGGCGATTTCTCTACAACTGATTTATCACTATTTATCGCATTTGATTCTGAATCTATAATTTCGTCTGCTATCTTTACCTTGTTATTTGTATTATTATCCACCTTAACAATATTTTCCTTATTTTTAAAATTGCTATCATATTCGTCATCTATAATTATATTTTCATTCTCAATGTGATTATCATTGTACAATGCGTGATCTGAATTATAGTTAGCAAAAATCTTTTTACCATCAATACTCTCATCATATCTATTTTTCATTTGCAAAAGATCAATTATGTAAAACAAGGCAAATAAACCTGCAATTAAACCAACTATTGCAAAAAATATAACGAAATATGATGCAAAACTAGAAAAAGCAGTTTTATGTACTGGTTCCTTTTTTATAATTTTTATACTAAGATCACTATTTATATTATAATATTTTGAAATCTTAATAAGTGAATTTTTAATAGCAATATTTTCAATTTTATTAACGTTATTAATGGAATCTGCTTGTATTATAAATTGTATAATACTTGTGCCTTGCAATTGCACAACCTTAACTTTTGCGGTATCATTTATGAGATTACCATCATTCAAAATATTTTGTGTTATAAAAACAACATTATTTGTTATACTACTCATATCAGATGCAATAAATTCTGCTTTTGGAATCAAAAGTAAAGATATTTTACTTTCATAATTAGGTTGTGGCACTATAAAAAACACATACAGAACAACTGCAGTAATTGCAATAAAAATTAAAAATGTATATAATTGTATCTTACTCATTATTTTTTTAATATATTATTATAAACGTAATAAATTACAGCATCTCTATACAGAACTGCATACTTATAAGTTAATGAATCATTGTACCAAAGTCTTGTAACTTTGTCAACAGTCATTATATAAATATCACTAATCACATTCCTCCACAATAACTATGTCACAAAACTCTATTAAATCTTTATTGTCATTATGGTCACGCAAGTGTGATATTTTAGATATTGAGCTTATAATTGCACATGTATTAAAGAAAAATAAAGTATTTGTTATGACTCATCCAGAATATATTCTAACAGCAAACAAATGGGCTCAAATTACATTGTTATGTAAAAAACGTGCACAAAATTATCCACTTGCATACATATTAGGATACAAAGAATTTTATAGCAGAAATTTTATTATCAATAAACATGTTCTCGTGCCACGTCCAGAAACAGAGCTGCTTATAGAAAAAACTATTCAATCTATCTCAAAAGCAAAATTAAACAATATTTTAATACTTGATATTGGCACTGGCAGTGGAATCATCGCTATCACTCTTGCAAAGGAATTAGAAAAACACAAAGTTAAAATAATAGCTACTGACATCTCAAACAAAGCCTTATCCCTAGCCAAACTAAATGCTCACTTACATAAAGTTGATATTAAATTTTATAATTCTAATTTATTAAACAATAGTTCACTGCAAAACGATATCATACAAACAAATTCTACAAGTATTATTATCGTATCAAATTTACCATATGTTGACTTAAAACAAAAAGAATATTTGCTCAGTCAGCCCGAATCACAAGCATTATACTTTGAGCCATTTAATGCACTTTGGTCAAAAGATAACGGATTATCACATTATAAGAAACTCATCACACAAACAATCACAACCATTTCAAATAATAGTCTAAAAAATATAAATATAATTTCCTTCTATGAAATAGAT
>CAZHQB010000002.1:0-45946 GCA_964534895.1 uncultured Micavibrio sp. | reverse complement strand
CATTTCAAATAATAGTCTAAAAAATATAAATATAATTTCCTTCTATGAAATAGATTCAAAACAATTAGAGCCACTGACTAAATATTTAAATTCAAAGTTATCTGATAATGATTTTAATATAAGATATTTTAAAGACTTATCTATGAAAAATAGAGTGCTCAAATGGACATTTTAAAGAATATTTAAAAATTAAAAACATAAAAACAACTTCTAAATCTTACAATCATTAACACACAAAACTACAGTCATTGCTGTAGTTTTGTATTTTGTGTTCAAATTTTGTTATTTACGTTTTGCTCTTTTACGTTTTACTACTTTACGTTTTGTAGTTTTTTTTGTTTTTTTTCTAGGTGTCTTTTTTGCTGTCTTTCTTTTTGCAACTTTACGCTTTGCCTTTTTGCGTACAACTTTTTTTCTGGTTGTCTTTTTCTTTGCTACTTTACGCTTTGCAGTTTTACGTCGCGTTACCTTTTTCTTAGTAACTTTTTTCTTTTTTGGTTTACATTTAGCCATTATTTTTCACCTTACCTTTCTAGTCTGTCATGTCATGATTATTATATCAATTATGACTTTTAATCTATTTATCTTACAAAATATTTTTTAACTATGTTTCCTATTTTTTTATTTCATGATATTTATGAAATTCTCTCTTTTGAAATTTAATTTAAAGCGTTGTTTCAATCCTCCTCCAATATAAAAAATCAAAAACCAAAAGAAAAGAAAATAAAAAATAATTTTGTTTTATATTTTTATTATAAAACATTTTTTTTAAAAAATCAAAATAGAAATCTACATATTTAAAAAAATGAAAAAATAAAAATCCCTATCATTAAAAAAGAAATAAAAAAATTTAATACTATTCCAAATACAAATCCTAGTATTGTGCCAATTCCAGCTTTTATTGCTGGATGTGTTTTTTTATATTTTAAGTATTCCCCTAGAAAAGCCCCAAAAAATGTTCCTACAAATAATCCCAATATATTAAATATAATAAAACCTATAATACTGCCAACCAATGCGCCTATTATTCCCGCCCAACTTGCTCCATAAGCTCTTGCTCCAAATATTCCAGCAATAAAATCAAATGCTGTGCCAATAATTGTTAGGACACCTGTAATTATAACAATAAAAATTGTAACATTTTGAAAATCAGTCAAAATAGCATATAACAAAATACCAACCCATATAATAGGAAGACTTGGAATAGCAGGCAAAATGATTCCAGCGATTCCCACTAAAAAAAATATTGCTACTATTATTAATAATAAAATTTCTATCATAAAATAAAAATAAATTGTAATATATCTTCTAATAATATGTATTACACCAAAAAAAACCTCTTTTGTCTATATTGACTACAATTTAAATAATTGTACAATTATAGAGTAATTTCGTTGTCTCCTTTTAAGAGACGGCTTCAACGTAAGCTTTTAACAATTTAAAACTAGAAAGGAAGGTGAAAATATGACTGAAGAAAATAGTATGTTAAACTGGTTTCAAGACAATCTTCGTATTATCATTAGTATTGGTATAGTTGTACTGCTCGTTTTTGCAATATATTCTTATTCTAAACGAAATTCTCGTACAAATATTGTCGCAGATGACTCTCAAATCGAAGAGGTGGCTACAACAACTGGAAATAATGATAATACTGAAATTAATGGAATAATTGACGAAATCAAAGATGAAGAGAAAACAAACACTGAATCAGAAGACGCGACTAGCAAAAAAGAAGAAACACCAACAGCTGTTCAAGAACAAACAGAAAATGTAATAATGGAATCAACAGAAGAAGGAAATAATATATCTAAAAAAACAGAAAATAATAGAGCCATAACAGAACAAGAACAGCAATCAGCAAAAAATGTTGTGAAAGAAGTCATTGAATCACGTTCCAGACAAAAAGAAGGTGTAACTGTTGTAATTGCAGTCCCAGGGGATTCCAAAACAACAATGGCACGTAAAGCTACTGCAGAATATATGATAGCAAATAATATTAGCGGATTAACACCAGCTCATAAAATTTATATTGAAGATTATATTCAAAAAGCAACTAATGCAACTAGCATTCATTCTGGAACAGAACTAGATTTTTCTAATACATTAATCAATTCTGCTATAGAAAAATCTAGAACTCTTACAAACAGTCAATTAAACAATCTCGATAAATACGCACAAAACGTTTCAGTCTTTTAAAAAAGTATTTATACAAAAACATTTTGTTCTTTATAAACATAAAAACTCTCAGCAGCGTTCTGAGGGTTTTTATGTTTTATATAAAATAAAATTTTTTCAAAAAAATATATTTTTATTCTTTCTTCATCTTTTTTCTAATAAAAGCTGGGATATCAAAATCTTCTTCTTCACTATCCGTAACTATTTTTTTTGCAGATTGAGTAATTGGTCTTGATTTATGATTAATTGGTTCATTAATAATCATCCTCGAATTCATCACACTTGACTGTGGAATTGTGTTTTTTGTTACTGTTTTTTGTTGCATATCATCACTGATTATCATATTACCATCTTGTGTACTATCTATATGTTTTGTATCCATATTAACACTTCGTCGCTCAAACTGATTATTGTTTATTTCAGATTCCATATTTTTCGATTTTTCTTGTGACACTATTCCATGTGTATGTGTTGTAGTTACAAAACCACCATTTTTTGCAAATTCTTCAACTTCATGTATTTTTTTATCTACAGATTCATCAATTATATCGTTTTCATCTTCAAATCCTGTAGCTATTACTGTAATTTGTATTTCTCCTTTATCTGCTTTATCGTCGATAACTGTACCAAAAATAATTCGCGCATCAGGATCTACTGATTCAGTAATAACATTTGAAGCTTCTTCAACCTCAAACATAGTAATATCATTGCTTCCTGTAATATTAAATAGAACTCGTCTTGCCCCATCTATTGAAAGATCTAAAAGTGGACTATTTACTGCCGCTTTTGCTGCCTCTGCTGCACGGTTTTCTCCTGTTGCTATACCGATACCCATGAGAGCATCACCACTATTCGACATAGTCGTTTCCACATCCTTAAAATCAACATTAACACTTTCTGTACTACTATTACATATAATATCAGAAATGCCTTGTACCCCTTGTCTAAGTACATCATCAACAATGCGAAAAGAATTAACTAAACTCGTTTTTTTATCTATTATAGAAAGAATTTTATCATTTTGAATTGAAATAATAGTATCAACACGTTTTTTAAGCGCTGCCAACCCCTCTTCTGCAATAGAACGTCTACGAGCACCTTCAAAAGAAAACGGTTTTGTTACCACAGCAACAGTTAGTATGCCTAATTCTTTTGCTGTTTCGGCAACAACTGGTGCGGCACCTGTTCCTGTACCTCCACCCAATCCACAAGTAACAAAAACCATATCTGCACCCTTAAGTATATTTTGAATTTCTTCACGACTTTCTTCTGCAGCCTGACGACCAACTTCTGGATTCATACCAGCACCAAGTCCTTTTGTTAAACTTTTGCCTATGTGTACTTTTTCTTCTGCTTTTGAATGATGTAATGCTTGTGTGTCTGTATTAATTGCAACAAACTCGACACCTTTTAAATCAGCATCAATCATTCGAGAAATTGCATTCCCTCCTCCTCCTCCAACTCCAATCACTTTAATTCGTGAAAATGTTTCAATATCCGTTTTTACCTCTGCCATATCATTAATCTACTAATTAAATAATATTTCAAAAAATTATCCTTACAGTTTACTACTGTACCATGTGTTTTAGATAACTGTCAATGTTTGCTTGCCAAATATACATTTTTATGGTAAAAACTTACCAAATATATTTCGTATTTTATTACTGATTTCTTTTGCTCCAGAACCAATTATGCCCATTGTATCTCTTCCTCCAAAAGACTGTAAACTATCATCTTCCATTGCCCATAAAACAAGTCCAATTATTGTTGCATATGATGAATCATCAACGTGATCCACAACTCCCAAAAGATTTGCTGGTTGACCAATACTCACTGGCAAACGTAACTTATCTTTTGCAAATTCTACAATATGAGGCATATGGGCTCCTCCACCAGTAAGCACAGCACCCGCTGGCAATAGTTGATCTTTACCAATAGACTTTAACTCTTCTACAACAAGATTAAAGATTTCATCAAGCCTCGCTTGTATAATTTCCAAAACATAATAATGATATATTGGTTCTATTTCTGATTCATCAATATGTGATAGATCAATCATATCTTTTTTATTAATACCTTCCATATTTGCACTGCCATATTCAAATTTAATTTTTTCAGCAATATCAATTTCCGTTCTAAGTCCTATCGCCACATCGTGTGTAATAAAATCAGACCCAACTGGCAAAACTGCTGTATGGAACAACTCACCTTCTTCATATACAGCAATTGAAGTTGTACTTGCTCCTAAATTTATTAGAATAACTCCTAACTCTTTTTGTTTTTTCGTCAAAGTTGATTCTGCTGCTGCAAGAGGTTCAATTATAAAGTCAGTGATTGTGATATCAGCTCGTTCCATCGCACTTGTTAAGTTTTTGACATGTGTACTTGGAGCCTCTATAATAACCGCATCAACTTCTAATCGCACACCACGTAAACCGATTGGTTCCTTAATATCTCTTTGATCATCAAGGCGAAATGATCTTGGAATAACATGTATGATTTCATTGTTTGTTGGAATTGATACTGCTTGTGCTGCTTCTATAACACGTATGACGTCATCTTCATTTACTTCACCATCAGCACGACCAATTGCTATAACTCCCTGCGACTCTGTCACAATAATACCTGCCCCACCAATGCTTACAATGGCGCTCTTTACTTTTTCACCACTCATTTGTTCCGCTTTTTCAACAGCTTCTGCAATAGAATCAGCAGCATCATTTACATCAATAACTGCTCCACGACGCATGCCTTTTGATTCTGCAATTCCTACTCCTAATATTCGGATTTGCTCATCCTCATCTGCAATAGTTGCAATAACACACCTAACAACAGAAGAACCCAAATCTATACTTGTAATGATATTTGTATTCATAAAATTATTTTTATTTAAAGTATTTTTGCAATAAGCGGAACAAAAATAATAACTCCCACAATACTAGCTCCAATACTAAGAACCAAAACTGTAGCAGCTGACACGTCTTTAATCACTCTTGCATATGGGTGTTTACGTGGTTTGAGTATATCAACTACACGTTCAATCGCAGTATTCATAAGCTCTATCATAAGAACCAAAAAAATCATGGTTACAATAATCGCAGTTTGTACAAGTGTTGCATGTAATATAAATAAAAACAAAAACACAAACACTGCTATATAAATTTCTATACGAAAATTTCTCTCATTCTGAAATGTAAATATTATACCACGAAAAGCTGCTTTAACACTATAGTTAATTGAACGATTTTTCATAAAATATTATTTTACAAATTTCTTACCAATATTATCTTGCAAACGAAACATTTTTTTACCATGCGCAAATCCAAGTAAATGTAACACACCATGCGCATATATAGTAAAAAATTCTTTATCAACGTCATCATTATTTTCACATGCACTTCTTTCTATATAATTATAGCATAAAATTACTTCGCCTAGGAATATCTCAATTTTAGTTTCTTCTGCAATATTCTTTTCATCACTATAATCTCCAATAGATAAAACATCTGTGACAACATTACATCCACGTAATTGTTTATTAATTCGTTTCATTTCGACCTCATCCACTATAGCGACACTCAGAGTTATTTCTTTATTCTCACAATTAACAATGTCAGAAATTTCTATTGTTTTTTGTGCAATTTGTATCAATAATTCTTTGTCATATTTATTTTTTATAGCTGCATTTATTTCAACATTCACTTTCATACAAAAATTCTATTCTGATAAAATATCCTCTACTATTTTACGAACTGTATTACCGTCAGTTGCGTTACCTACAGCTTTCATAACATCTCTCATAACTCTACCCATATCACCATTATTTGTTGCATTTAAGTCAGTTATAATCTTTTTCACTATCACACGCACTTCCTCCTTAGTCATTTGTTTTGGCAAATATTTTTCAATAAAATTAATTTCGCGTTCCTCTTTTTTGGCTAAATCATCTCGTCCACCATTCTTAAACTGTTCTGCGCTATCTTTTCTTTGTTTTATAGCACGCTTGACTAAAGTGATAACAGCGTCATCACCTAAATCATCTTTTTGCTTACCCTGTGCAATTTTTTCATTTTTTATCATATTATCAAGAGAACGCAAAACGTCTCGCTTTTCAATATTTTTCGATTTCATTGCCTCCTTAATATCACTTGAAATTTGTTCACAAATTGTCATATTTATTTATTTTAACTATTAAAAGATATAAATTTCTTTTTGTATACAAATTACCAAAAGAATTTGTATACATAACAAATTACATCAAAACCTCAATCAAACTATAATCCTATTTTTCTTTCTTAATCTTTTTCTTAAGTTCCTTAAATGAATCATCATCAAAACGACCAAGTTTTTTAAGTTTATCGACTTCTTTACGCATCTTGTTTTTGTATAAAGCCTCTTCTCTACGAGCTATCTTACTTTTTTTGGGAATATCAAACCGATTTCTACGAACATGCATAAGAACACCACTTTGTTGCATACGACGCGTAAAACGTTTAATCATATTTTCTGTTGTCTCTCGATCATCTTTTTTATATACGTAAACCATTGAGTCACACTCCTTTCTATAAATTTATTCCACCTCAAATTAAATGTGGATGATTAAACAAACATCTTCATATATTTACTTTACATCATCATTTATTTTGAAGGATATATCTTTTCACTAAGTGGCGCACCACCTATTAAATGTAAATGAATGTGAGGAACTTCTTGCCCACCGTCTTCACCAACTCTAAATAATAATTTATAACCATTCTCACTAATATTCCTCTCTTCTGCTAACTTTTTTGCAACCATAATCAATCTTCCCGCAATTTTCTCGCCAATATTACCAGAAAGTTCATTAATTGAAGCAATGTGTTCCTTAGGAATAACCAAAATATGAATAGGTGCTATTTGTGCGATGTCCGGAAATGCTAAAACTTTATCATCTTCATAAAGAATCTCTGCTGGCAATTCTTTATTTACAATTTTACAAAATATACAATGATTCATACTAACATAATTATTTTCTTTTTACAAGTTTAGATATTTCTTTTAGACCCTTTTTTACAAAAGCCACAGTCTTATCTCTGGTAATTGTCTCTTGTGTACCTGTAACCATATTTTTTACAATAACAGTATCATCAAGTGCTTCCTGTTGTCCTATAATTAATGTAAGGTCCACACCCAATTTACTTGCGTATCGCAATTGTGCTTTAAGCGCTCCACGACCAAAACTCTCCGCAACCAAAATACCAGATTGCTCAATATCTGCAAATATTTGCAAACTTTTCTTTTTTGCCAAATCACCAAGTTGAGCTAAAAATACACGAGGTTGTGATGCCTGATACTTCTTTGCTTTTACACGTTTCATTTCTATAACAAGCCTATCAATTCCAAACGCAAAACCAATTGCTGGGGTTGGTTCACCCCCAAATAACTCAACTAATCCATCAAAACGTCCGCCGCCGCCCAAAGAATGTCTCAACCCACGTTCATCAACAACAGACATTTCAAATACAGTTCTTGTGTAATAATCAAGTCCTCTAACTAAATGTGAATCAATTATGTAGGCAAGGTCTAGTTCATCTAAATATTCTAATAGATTTTTAAAATGCTCACGTGATTCTTTATCAAGATGATCAATGGCTTGAGGAGCTCCAGCACAAACTTGCATACACTTATCATCTTTTGCATCAAAAATACGCATTGGATTAGTTTTTATTATATCACGATACTTTAATGGTAATTTACTTTTTTTTGATTGAAAATATGCTGTAAGTAATTTTAAATATTCACTGCGAGATTCTTCAGTACCAATTGAATTTACACGAAATTGAATATTTTTAATGCCCAAGCTTTTCAAAACTCGATGTGCAATTTGCATAACTTGTGCATCCAAAATGGCATCATCCTCTCCAAAAATATTAAATTCCGCTTGATGAAATTCTCTATAACGTCCTTCACCAGGTTTATCATATCTGTACACTGAACCCATAGAAAATAATTTGATGGGTTTTGGTAATATAGTCATACCATGCTGAATATATGCTCGTACAACAGATGCCGTCAATTCCGGTCTAAGTGCCACCCTATCACCACTTTTTGCATTGAAGGCATATAATTCTGAATTAATTATATCCGTATTTTTACCAATCGCTTTTGTAAAAAGACTCTCTAACTCTACAACAGGTGTATCAACACGCGAAAAACCATATTCTACTGACCGTTTTTCAAAAATTTTACGAATTTGTTGCCAATATGCCTGATCTCCTGGCAAAATATCTCTCATTCCACGTACTGTTTGCAAAGCTATTTGTCCATTTGCAAGATCACTATCATTGTTGGATGATTTAACGAGTTTGATAGACTTTTCAATATTATTTGAAATGTCTTTTATTGTTTTTCTTGTTATTTTATTTGTTATCTTTTTTTTTGTAGCTTTTTTCTTAGCTATTTTTTTTCTAGTTATTTTTTTTCTCACTTTTCTTTTGTTAGCCACTTTTTTTGTAGCTTTTTTTCTTCGTGCCATAATAATTATATCTATAGATTAATTAATGTCCAACGAACTTTTGAATATAGTGACTAAAAAATTGTAAAATTTGTCACAGGCCACGCCCTAAGAACAACTTTACCTATAATACTTTTTTTCTTTATTGGACCAAATGATCTCGAATCACTGCTTGCTGGACGATTATCGCCTAAAACGTAATATTCATTTTTGCCAAGTTTTACTTCACGAGTACCATTAGTTTTGCGACCTGCTGGTAGATACTCTTTCTCATTTAATACACGACCATTTGGTGAATCACTATTATAAATCATCACAACACCATTATCAATTTTCACTGTTTCTCCTGGAAGTCCTATTACACGTTTAATATAATATTGAGACTCATCCCTAGGTGCTCGAAATACAACAATCTCTTGTCTTTTCAATTCTTTACGAGGCTTTATTGTAATAATATTTTTACCAAAAATATTTACTGGTGTATTTTTATATCCAAATTCATTGACAATGAGATAATTTTTTTCTACAAAATTAGGCTCCATACTTGCACCTCGGACAATAAATGGTTGAAAAAGAAACATTCTCACAGGCACAATAATAATAAGCGCCAATAAAAACATTTTTACTACCTCAATAATAAAATCTTTCATACTTTCTTGTTCATTTTGTTGTTCTATCATATATTTTTTCTTTTATACTTTTCAATACATCAATAAAATACGTTCATTTATATAATCACACATATTATAGACATAGTTCATAATATCATATTTTTATCCTCCTTGCAAACGTCCGTTTAAAAATAATTTGCCTATTTCAAATAATAAGTTTTTGGTTGTATTTCCTTTTTTAATATATTATTCCAATCGCAATCGTAATCTGAAATACGTTTTATATCATCGCCTTGTATAAATAATGGATCTACAATACGTGATTTTACCACAACTTTAATTGTATTAATATCTTTTTTTGTTCCTAATGCAATTTTTGAATTATTCATTATTTTCCATAATTCCCTAAGTTTATCATCTTTATTTATATGCTTATTTATTTTTTTAATTACTTTATCATCTGTTGTATATAATTCATCAAATGTTATATATTTTTTATCTATTGCATATTTGATCCAATTACTCGTACGCAAAAACATTGCCGCGGTCTCTTTATTTGAATAATATACGTCATTTAGTTTTTTAAATATCTGAGCATATTTTTTAGCATATTCAAAATTATCAAAAACCCACTTCTCATTAAGTATTTTTAAATGATTTAATATGTCATTCGCTGTCTTTTTATTAATAATTTTAAAAATGATGGCACCTCTTAAAGAATAATCAATCCTATCAGCACATATATCTGGTAATTTTGTCTCCTGCAGTGGAAAATTACTCTCATCCAATATATAATTCACATCAAATCCATACCGCTTTAATATTTTTGGAACGTCAGTTTGCAATATAAAATCTTTAAAAATATCATCTTGATAATTATGATCTGCACCTCTACCACCTTCAAAAACATAATCTGCCACATGTGAAAAAGCACTATGTGACATATCATGTATAAGTCCTGCAATCCGCTCTTCAATCGAAGCATTAAACTTTTCCAACAATAAATAACACCCCAACGAATGCTCAAAACGCGAATGTTTAGTGCCTGGAAAATACACTTCAAAATAACCAGCTTGATCTATTCCTTCCAATCGCTGAAAATCTTTTGTATTTATAATATCCACAATAACATTCTCTAGAATATTCACCTCCCCATAAAGTATATCCGTATATTTCATATATTTGATATATTTGACACCAAATTTTTTATCATCAATATAAAAAATTTGGGCAACTTGCCCAAATTTTATTATTTTTTTATTGTTCTACAATTGCAATTATATCTCCATTTTTTACAATAATATAATCTTCATTATCCACTTTTATTTCTTCGCCTCCATATTTTTTAAACATTACCATTTGTCCCTTAGATACAGAAATTTTCTCATTTTCTCCAATTGCAATTACTTCGCCTTCTGCTGATTTTTCATTTGAGGCTGTATCTGGAATGTAAATTCCTGACGCAGTTTTAGTTTCTTGTGATTTTGGTTTGATTAATACATTATCACCAAGTGGTATAATTTTTGTACTCATATCATTATTTAATTAATACTTATTAAACATATATAATTATACCAAATATTAGCACTCCGTCAAGTACAGTGCTAATTTAACAAAAACCGGCATTGTTACTACCATTGCCGGTTATATCTATAACTTATATTCACATTTTCTAAATTTACATTTTCCCTCCACACAACCAACGCAGGCATATACGATATTTTTTATATCAACTTTAATAGCAATCTGATATGGCAAATATTTTATTGTCCACTGCATTGCTTGCATAAATTTTCTTGTCTCTCTTGGACAAAATTCTGGAAATACTCTAATATTCTCATTCATCTTAATCAACTCCTTTTTATATAAAGAACTAGTTCTTATCTTTAATCTTTTTTAACATAATCTCAATTGCTTTGTCAAGTTGAGGGTCCACATTATTTTTGTAATCATCCTCAGTATATTCTATTTTCACATCTGGTTTAATCCCTTTTTTATTTATTTGTTCACCATTTGGAGTCAACCACTTTGCTACTGTTATTTTTGCCGCGGTTATTGCACTTGTTGGTATTAATTCTTGTACTGAACCTTTGCCAAATGATTGTTTACCAACTATTATTACATCACTACGATTATCTCTCAATGCTCCTGCCAAAATTTCTGATGCACTAGCACTTCCTTCATTTAAAAGAATAACTATTGGCGCATCAATGAGTGGATGTGCTCCTGTAGTATAAAGTTTTGTACGCTTCTTTTGAGCATCTTCTTCCATAACAACGATAGAATGCTCAGGTAAAAATTTGCTAGCAATCACAACTGCGGTATGCAAAATCCCACCGGGATCATTTCTCATATCTAAAATTATACCCTTTGATTTATGTAACTTTACTTGTGAAATAACTTTATTAAATTCTTTAATTGTGTCTTCTCCAAACTGCATAAGTTTAACATGTGCAATATCATTTTCTAAAAAGTCAACACGTACACTATCAATATGAATTGTATCACGTACAATCACAATATCTTTTGTTTGAGTATCCTCACCAACAACACGAAATATTTTTAAATGTAATTCACTACCTTTTTTACCACGCATCTTCTCAACCGCTTCATCAATCGTTAACTCTCCCGTCTGTTGACCTTCTATCTCTATAATTTTATCCCCAGCCTTTAATCCAGCTTTTTGTGCTGGCGAATCCTCTAGCGGAGCTATAACCGTCAAAATATTGTCTTTTATCCCAACTTCTGCCCCAATACCTTCAAAACTTCCATTTAACTCTTCGTTTAATGCACTTAAATGTTTTTCATCCAAAAATATAGTGTAAGGATCTCCAGTAGCGCTAAGCATCCCATTTATAGCTCCATTTATCATGTCTTGTGCTTTCAGTGAATCATGATCAACATACTTTTTTTTCACTAAATCCCACACATCCCAAAATAATTTAAAATCTACTTTATCATCACTATGTTTATTTTTAACCACTGCAAGATCAAGTGGCACTGACACTGGATGTTGTCCTTTACCAACACTAAATCCAAAAATAAAAAAAACTGCTGAAAAAAATAATGCAACAAAAACGATCAGAATTCGTGATGAATGTTTTTGTGGTTGCTCTGATTGTTTTGTGTTCTCTATTTCTTTTTTTTCTTGATATTGTTCCATAATATTAATTTAATTTAGTATATTAGGCTTTTTTTTATTTCGATATTTCCAAAAATATTTAACTCCACTTGAAATATGTACCCACGTTAATTTATTAAAAAATAATCCTTTTAATCCACCTTTTGCACTTCCTTTACCGTAAAAATGGTACATGGTTATCTGTGGATTATAACACACGATATATCCATTTTCCCAAAATCGCCTACACCAATCAACATCCTCCATATACATAAAGAATCTAGAATCCATCTTTCCCACCTTCTCCATAGCACTTTTTCTGACAAACATTGCACTTCCAATGACCCAATCAACTGAATACGGCTTATCATTTTTCACATCTTTCATCTCAAAAAAATCTAAATGTTTCTTAGCAAAATTAAATTGCTTTAAAAAAGTTCTGCGATAAAGAATCGTCTGAGGCTGATAAAATCGAAATCTAGTATTTTCATAATTACCATTAAAATTTTTTTGTTTTGGACCAGCTATGCCAATTTTTTGATTTGCATCCATAAACTCAATAAATTTTCTCACAGTATTTTCTTCTAAAATTGTATCAAAATTTATAAAAAATATGTATTCACCTTGCGCTTTATCAATACATGCATTCACCATAGCACCAAATCCAACATTTTTTTCGTGAGGTATAAATATAACATCACCAAAATCCTCTCTCATCATCATCTTTGTATCCTCTCCAGTTTCTCCATCTGCAACAATAACTTCATAATCAAGCCCGGCACAATATTTTTGCACTGACTTTAGACACAAAGAAAGCATCTCTGGATTTTTATAACTTTGTACTGCAATTGAAACTTTTAACATGTAACTAATATACTAGTGAAACAATACGGCTACTCACCACCTATTACTACTTACTAATATACTAAATAATATTTGCAAATAGCTCACGAATTCTGTCATAAGTATCACCTCGTGGCATCAAGATATAGCCACGCGCATCCCCTTCATGAGAATAGAGGAGTCCTTCCTCAGAATTATCCAACCCCTTATGAATCACTTTGACATCACCCATCTTTTTATATAAATCGAAAAATCGTTGCATCTCCCACAATTCCATATCAGTCCGCATATTACCGTTAACAGCATCAAATAATTTTTTTACTTTACTAAAATCTGTCAATACTCCCATTGAAGTTGCTTTGTCTTTAATTTTACCAATAATTTCCTGTTGTCTCTTAGCCCTATCAAAATCACTACTCGTTACTCGAGCACGTACATAACAAAGTGCTTTTTCACCATCAAGGATAGATACACCTGCAGGTACCTTAAATATTCCACCGCATTCTTCTGTTTTATTATAACAAAGAGGATACTGTGCAACTACCTTGCCCCTGTGATCAATTTTTGTATCAAAATGTCCACTTTTTACTGTAAATACACCTCCCTTGTTGCCATCACATACTTTTTCCTCATGAAATTGCATAGGCTCAATAAAAGACTTGTCTAAATTAACCTCTACACCTCCCAATGCATCAACAATTTGTTTAAACCCTGCAAAATTAACTTCAATACCATAATGCATTTTTTGTCCAGTAATATTTTCCAAAATCTGTTTCATAGCTTCCATCCCCTGTCCTTCGCCTTTTTCTTCACCATAATGATATACAGTATTAATTTTCATATTTGACGTTGTACCAGGCATCGTTACATACAAATCTCTTGGAATTGATATCATTGATACTTTATAAACATCTTTACCCTCAGCATTTTTATCTATTTTTATACTAGCTACCATAATTGTATCAGCAAGCGTACCGCCACCAGTAACACCCTTGCCACGCATACCTAAAAGGACAATATTAATTCGTCCCTCTTCCTCTCCATCAAGTTTATTTTCTACTAAAGGCAATGATTTTACCAAACTCTTTAAGACTTTACTATTTGGTGCAAATTTGTTAATAACTTTTGATGTACCAAAAACAGCAGTTCCTAACAAAATTATTATAATTCCAATAATAATCCATTTTCTTTTTTTGTTCTTTGGTGGTTCCGCTATCTCTTTTACACTTTCTACTTCCAATGCTTTGTCACTTGTTTTTTTCCGTCCAAATATCATATTAAAAATTTAGTTATAATTAATTATATTAAATTTTCTTGATAAAGTTTTTGCAATTTCTTTGCAGACTCAAACCAAGAAAATTTTATTTTTTGTTTTTGACTCTCATTGAGCACGTATTCTCTTATTTTAACATTAACTAGAGTATCATACAATACTTTTTTGCATTGGTCAATATTATTATCATCACAATACATGGCACCCTCTCCTCCTACCTCTCTATGCACAGCTATATCACTTGCCACAACTGGCACGCCTGCTTCAAAAGCCTCTAAAATTGGCACACCAAAACCCTCATAAATGGACGGGAATACAAAAATCTCTGCACCTTTAAATATAGTTAGTTTATCTTTTTCATCTACATATCCCGTAAACAATACTTTATTTTTGATTTTAGGATATTGATTTATTACTTTTGTAATCTTATCATCAAAATTATGTGCTTGCTTGCCAACAAGCACTAAATACAAATCATTATTTTTTTTAGAAATCTGTGCAAATACTGCTATAAGAAATGGGATATTTTTACGCGGTTGCATTGTTCCTAAGGCTAAAATATATTTGTCTGGTAAATTATACTTTTTTTGCACACCACTATTTATTTTAGCATTTTTATATTCTTCACTCACTGCATTATAAATTACCACAACATTTTCTGGATTAACTTTATAATATTTAATAATTTCATCTTTTGTAAATTGTGATACTGCAATAACTTTATCCGATTTTTTTATAGCTCTAGGAATAAGTGTATTTAAAAAGAAAGCATCTACTCTTGAAATAAATTCCGGATGGACCCTAAACGAAACATCATGAATATGTGTAAAAATTTTAGTATATTTAGGCATAAAAAACGGAATAATATATTGCGTATGATAAATATCAATTTTTCTCCTTCTGCAATACTTGGGTACACTCCAAACATTCCATATAAATTTATTACCGTTTCCTAATTGTACTATTTCAAAATTATCTTTATTTTTTATTTTTAATTGTCGAATTATTTTATGTATTTCTTCATCCTTACGATTATCAATTAATAATCTATAATTATTCTTATCATCAATAAGAGCCAAATTTTTTACCAACTCAAAAAATACCACCTCGTCACCGGTGCGCCCTTTGCCAATATTTCGTATATCAATTGCTATTCTCATAATTTACCATCCACCACTAAGCATAACAATACATGCTCCAAACAATAATAATGGAACTAATAGCATATCTATTAAAATACCCAGAATTATAAATTCTCTACCTTTTCTGACTAAGTACACACAAGCTAGAATAAACAAAACTACCACCAATACATTAAATAAACCAAATACAGTGCCAGGAGTCATATTCAAAGAATCCATACCCGCCACAATTGTAAGATATACAAATGGTAATACAAAACCTAAGATAATACCAATAAATATATCTATTCGTTTTTGCTTACGAGATTTTTTATTAGCATTTTCTACCGCTGAATTATTTTGAGTTGTTCCCAAATCCATACTCGCACCATTATATGCTACATCCACCCCATATTGAATTTCATCTTCAGTATATCCAACTTTTTTTAATTCGATAATTAAACTTTCCTTACCATATTCATTTTTATTTTTTTGCAAGTAATCGATAACTTGTTGTATTCTGGTTTGTTGTACCATATTATTTATTATTAAAAATTATTTTTTTAAAAAATACAAAATAGATCACTATCAACAATGACAACCATTGAAACATCGTTAGGTGCAAAAAGATTTGCGGTTCCACTCTTATAAATTCTACCACAAAACGATAAGAAAAATAAGATATCATAAAAACATCAAATACTTTTCCATCTTTTGGATTATTTCTCAATTTTAAATTAACCCAAATAAACATCCCAATCAAAAAAATAATTTCATAAATCTGTGTTGGATGACGCATAATACCATCACCAAAATCAACTCCCCAAGGTAATTTTGTTGGTTGTCCATAGCAACAACCTCTTAAATAACACCCAACTCTACCGATGGCAATACCTGTAATTACTCCCGGCACTATAGCATTTCCTAACCGTGTATTTATATTCATTTTCTTTTTGACATACCAAACGCCAATCGTACCACCGATCAGTCCACCCACAATGGTACGCCCTGACAAAATCATACTCACATCAGGTAGGCTAGTAATAATTTGAGGAAAATAATAAATCCAAATTGGCAATTTTGCCCCTAAAGTGCCACCAACTAAAGCTGCTAATACGATTTCAAACATATATCCACTCTTTCCATTTTTCCTACTATAAAGATATGTTACTAAAATACCAACAATAATACCCAGTAACACAAAAAAAGAATACGACGGAACAGTAAAATTCCCAACGGTAAATAGCTCTGGTCTAATTCCCCACCCCGCTAAATGTTTATGTGTGTGTAAATCAAACATTTTATTTTATTTAATAATTTTTGGAAAAAACATACCAGTTTTTTTGATATATTCTTTATAATTTGTAAATTGTCCCGATAACAATTTTTCTTCTTGTTTGGCGCGATAATACATAAAAGGCACAAATACTGTACTGGTAGCAATCACTACTGCCCAATTAGCATAAATAAACGCAGAAGCATAGAACATCCAAATAAGCGAAGCATACAACGGATGACGTACGATTTTATATGGACCACTTGTTACTAATTGATGATCATTATAAATTTTGATTTGATTAGCCCAATTTTTACCTAAATAATACCTACCCCAAATATTAAACCAAGCACCAATAATCATAATAATTAACCCACTAATTACAAGTACAACATTGTTACTTTCAAAAACGCCAACTCTCATTTTCAACAAAAAATACACCCCCACAAAAAACAAAGTCATTGTCCCAGTCTCCACAATACTCTTTTTTTCTTTTTGTGTTTTGTGCTTATAATCAGAATCATCTATAAAATTAAGCAGTACTGCTATTAAGATAGCAAAAATACACAGACCAACTACAAGGTTGATAATAAATACAACATTTATTTCAATAGGCACAAAATTAATCATTTTTTTGTTGACGATAAAACATATTATAGGTGCCGAATGGTATTTTTTTCAAATTTGAAGTTATAACATGTACACAATCTTTTTTCACAGATTTAATATCAAAATTATAGACATCTATAAAAGAAGTCACAGTAATTCTGAAAAAATTTTCATTTACATATTTGACTTTTTGGGCTTTTGACTTCAAAAGAATTTTTGGATCAATAATTGTAGACATTTTTTTCATAGAATTCATACATCCGCCAGAACCACTACACTTAAAAATTGGCTTAATAACATCTTTGGCTATCTCTTCCATAGTAAAAGAAAGTGTATTTTTTATGGCCGGCAAATATTTTTCAAATTCAATATCTTTCATTACTGATTGCCAATTATCATCTTTTTGTTTTTTGAGATAAGTGATTGCTACTCGATCTACATCACAAGGAAGCGGAATAAAATCATCTCTACTAATCATTTTGTTCGTTTGTTCCTCTATGTTTTGAAGTATTCCAGTCAATGTCATCCTGTTAATAGTTTTTCTACGTGGCACTCTGCCAAAAAAAGCCACTGGCTGAAAATTTATACCTCGCACCATTTTTTGCTTCAAACCAAATTTTACAATATTACCGATTTCTTTGTCGTTAATATCTTGTTCAATAGTAGCAACTAATGTAATTGGTATATTATATTTTGTTAAATTGTCTATAGCTTTCTTTTTGACATCAGTTAAATCTCTTCCCCTAATTTTTTGCATAGCTTCTACATCAAATCCATCAAATTGCAAATAAACCTCAAATCCTTTACTGAAAATTCCAGCAATACTTTCTACAAATTCTTCATCTTCAGCTAAACGAATGCCATTACTATTGAGCATTACGTATTTAAATTTCTTATCCCTCGCCAATTGCATTATTTCCAAAATTTTTGGATGAGTTGTTGGTTCTCCACCTGTAATTTGTAAAATCTCTGCCTTGCCATATTCCGAGTCTATATAAAAATCCATCATTTTTTCTATTTTGTCTAAACTCAAAAAATCTCCCTCACCAGAAGAAGCATAACAAAGAGAACATCCCAAATCACACTTGTTAGTAATTTCAATCAAACCAATACAAGTATGCTGTTCATGATCAGGACAAAGTCCACAATCAAAAGGACAACCATTTTTAATTTTTGTTTGGATTTTACATTTTGTACCTGGTTTATCATACTTTTTTCTTGCCAAATAATATTCTCCATCTGTTTCTAGTAACTCTCTTTTTTCACCGTGTTCTAAACACTGCTTTACTATAAAAACCGAATTGTTTTCCAAAATAATTTTTGCTCCAACACGCTCATTGCATTCATCACAAATGCTAGTAGTAGCTTCTATAAAATAATATGTTTTTTGCAAGTTCTTCTCCATATTTCAAATTATTATTTATGTTACATATACTAACAAATTTTATACAAAAAGAAAAACAAAACTATACTATATACATGTAACAAAAGGAAACTAAACTATCACACAGTAAATAAAAAAACAAGAATAAGAGCGTGCCTCGATTCGTAATATTCCTATATTTCTTATGATTTTAAAACATTCAAAACTTGTTACAAACTAATTCCAGCAGGTTCAAAAAAGGACTATGATTATCATAGTCCCGTATTATGTTGAACCAGCTCTTTATTATGATTAAGTATGCCTATCACAAACTGGAATTTTATTTTTCATAGCTACAACTTTGTCTGGACAACCTTTAATTTGACACTTCATCTGCAAGCTAAATCGCTGATTTTCATTCGCAACAGGATTATTACGCACAAAAGCCATTTGTCGTTTTGCCTTTACGCCCAAACGCTTTTGTTTTTCTCTTTCTATAATATTCATACAATTTCTCCTATTTTAATATAACTATATCAATGTCATATTAATTGCCTTTCCAGTAGTACGCAATTCTTTTGCGACACTGGCAGAAAAATATACTCGAAACCCATTTCTTTGAGAACGAGCCTCAAATGGCAATCGACTACCTTTTCTTACCAAAATTGTACAGAACTGATATCCGCTACCAATAAATACGTGAACATGCCTGCCAACTATTGTTGCATTTGTTGTCATTTCATTTCTCCAATTTTTTTATAACATTAAAAAATTGTTTTACTACATATATAATTATTGCAGTAAAAACTCCTATGCCAGTACAACAAACGATACCAGCAACAATTATACTCGTCATAATAACACCATCAGACATAATATACCTCCCAAATTTTATACTTGTTGACCTGTTAAACAACTTTTACACAATAAACAACAATATCACACTTTACGCAAACCGTCAAGCATTCCCATAAACAACCATACCAATCCCAAGAACAATCCTGCATTAAATAGATTTGGTACAATTATTGCTACCAGTCCCACAAGCACAAAGATTGCTACGCTTTTTTGTTTTGTGTTTTTTAGTTTTTGGATACTTCTGACAGCATAAAAGCCACCAAGTATAAAAATTGCAATCAAAACACCTACTCCAAGCAACCCAACTGAAAGTGCAGTCTCCAAAAATATATTACTTGCATTGAGAGGTGTGCCGTTTTCATCATTGCCTAACATCTGTCCACTACTGCCCCAACCATACCCCAAAACTGGACTTTGTTTTATGAGTGTAATTGTCTTGTTGTACACATCTGTACGCACTACTACATTTGGATCTTTGCGATAAATTTTTAGCACGCTTAAGCCTTTTGTTTTTTCACTTTCTACATCTTCTAAATTTATGTGTTTGCAATTATATTGAGTTAACTCTTCTACATTTTCAATCACAGTTGTAGTGGACAGACATGTCTGTCCACTACAATCACAGGCGATTGTAATTTCTTGCAAACCTGAACTAGTGCTACTAGCTCTATGTAATAATTCAAAATTAGTCAAACTAAACACACTCACAATAATCAAACTAAACACTCCCACACTAACAATCCAAAAACTATGCATTCCAAACAATTTATATTTCTTTTGCAAAAACACACTCAAAAGATAAGCAAAAGCCACAGCCACAAATCCAACCCAAGCACTGCGAGCAACTGTAATAATAAGTGCTGTCACCACTACAGTGGCCGAACCAAAAAGAGCAATATCAAAAAATTTCCATAAATGTTTGTGTCGTACACTATAATACAAATACGCCAAAATCACAGCACAAACAAACACTAAATATATCCCCAGCCAATCAGGTTCAGCAAAAGTAGCATTTGGCCGTCCCGGCATCACTTCTGCATGTACTCCACCACTAGTAAATAAAATATTTTGCACAATCGCATAAATTCCTATCACCACGCCACTGGACACCATAATTGGAAACAATGCCAAAACATCATCTTTTTTGCGTACAAAAAACCGCACTACAAAATACAAAAGCCCAAAAGAAAAAACTACTAACGCTTGTTTGATAGCACTATTGTCAAAAGGAGACAAAAAAGCACTAACAAATCCCAAAACTATCAAAACACTAACCAAAATATCAAATATACCTGCTTTAAAAATAAATTTTTCACCACCAAAAATCCTACGAACAATAACAGCCAAGACCAAAAGTGTAGTAAGTAATTGATATGGCCGCAGATCTATAGGCAGTATATCAGGAGCTATATTTATAATCTCAATAGGAACAACTCCCACAAGTAAAACAAATACAACCCAAGGCCGGTACAGTGCCAAAACAAAAAGCCCTGCACAAAAAAGCACAAACCCAAACCACTCACCACTATCAAAAAAACCAATGTGTTGCAAAACAATTAAACCCGTAACCACAACCACATTCAAAACCGTCAATATTCTTTTGTGTTTTGTTAACTCATTCATTGACAAAAATATAAAATTATCCTATATTTAACTATCAGTTATTTAACGGCTCTTTAACATTAGTATATCACAAAAACAATTAATATAGGAGGAAAAGATGCCAATTATACCAAGAACACCCAAACCACATCCACCGGAAGAAAAACTATATTGGTGGATGATCACAATTATTTGTAAATCATCGTCTTTGGGAGTACAAATTCGTGTGGTAAATGAATTTGTATCAACCAACAAACCAAATATCACAAAAAAAGAAATACTTAAAGCTATGAGAGATTTGGATTCGACTAGTGCATTATTGAGTATTTCACATTTAGGTGAAATGAGCAAAAAAGAATTTTGTGAGGAGGAATAAAGTTACATTGGTGGTTAATTACTGTTCGGGGAAGCGATTGCTTTGGTTCTTATGAGAAAACAGATGTATTCGCAACGACCACCAAAAATGTAAAAAAATCAACCATCGACCATTACACAAAAGATGATATGATAATATTGCATTTGTCCTATTTAGGACAAATGTCTGAAGAAGAATTTCGGGAGGAAAAATGATTATCTTAAAAGAATATTTGCAAGCAATAATAGCCAGTATAGTATTTATATTAACTGGAATAATTATGCTTAGCATAAGTGTAGTTGCTGGGCCAAACAAAAGTCGTAGATTTATTGAAGGCTTTTTGCGTGGTCTCGGATTTATTAAACCTGATGGATTTTTTTGACTTAATTTAGTAAAAGAAAATTCATCACGAAGCGGGAGACAAAAAAATGGAACAGGAAAAAAATGTAAATTCGATTTTATGTTTAGCATTTATCACAACTCTACAAGAGAGGAATAATAGGTTTAATGAAATCCAATCACCTATGATTGGACATGCATTTGAGGAAATTTTGGATCACATTCCATATTCACTTGGAATAATCTCAATTCCACAAAGCATCAAGAGTGAAGAAGAATTAGACTTTAATCTTGAAGTGCTCAAAAAATACTTCCAACTGTTAACAACAGAAAATATGGAAAAGTCTATACAATAATTTGGACAAAAGGAGATTTGTCATGAAAACAAAAAAACACTTGGAATTCATAACGCCTCAAGAACTTTTGGAGGCTGCAATTGAATCTAAGATTGAGCCAATAACGGCAAAGCTGATAAGAGAACTTCTAAAAAAATTGCCGTCTGTAATTGATATTCAATTACTAAAAAAAAGCGCGAAGCAAAAAGTGGAACTGTCCGCAGTACCATACAATGGTAAGGCAGACGAACTGCGAATTCACATGGGCGCCGTAGGTGAAAAAATCGAAAGATTGCTTCAAGCTTATGGGTGGCAAGTTTTTCGCTGTAATGTGAAGGTAATGGCGTCGGCAACAGGAGATGTCGGGAGTAAGCTTTCGTTGTCATTAGCCATAGCTCCCGATAATAAAATAATTTGCTAAAAAAACTACCAGCATACCACACCACAGTAATTGTGTGAAGTCCCTGCTGGTTTTTTGTTTATCTTAAAACAGCAACCAGGTCGCTAGACTTAGCGACCTGGTTGCTATAATATTCGATACACAAAATAATCTCTACATCCCAAAAGTCAAACATTCAAGCATCCGAAGGTTGGACTGCTTTTTGCTATAGCATCTTATTTGCAAATTATTTTACAAAGATTTGTTGTAAATTTGTCCCATGAAAAGTGCTTAGCTCGCTCTTTGCCCTCAGTACTCATCTTTTGTAATTGTTTTTCATCTTTTAATAATTCAAACATTTTTTCAAAAATTTCTTGTTTTTCGCCAGTCTCTACATAAGCCACCACTTCACCGCCCACTTCTTCAAGTGAAGAATTACGAGCTGTAAGTACTGGTGTTCCCACACTCATTGCTTCAAGTACTGGCATACCAAATCCCTCATAATTAGATGGGAATACAAACAACTTTGCGCCTCTGTAGAGTGCAGGCAAATCCTGTTGTTCTACGAAACCCAAAATATGCACCCTGTCTTTTATATTTAATTCTTTTACTATTTTCTCCACATCTGTAATCATAGGAGATAATTCTGGCATTAGTTTTCCAGAAATCACCAAATCAGGAGCGTCACTCCACTTATCCAAAAGTAATCTATACGCTCCAAGTGTCCCTTCTACATTTTTGCGTAATTCTAAACCTCCACCACTGTAAATATATCCCCTATCCAATTTATATTTTTGTAGTACTTTATCAATATCTTTATCAGACAAATCTTGATTAAAAATAGGATCAACTGCAATTTTGTCTACTATAATTTTTGCTGGTTTGATATTTAATCTTTTTTCCAAATCAATTTTTGTATGTTCTGAAACAGTTATAATTTTGTTTGAACTATATATCCCCTTCTCTACCATCTCCCAATATATTTTTTTACGAAAATTATCCAAATACTCTACCAAAATATGTGGTATGACATCATGCACCAACATAATATGTTTCATATCAGTATATTTTATAACAGTTGCCGACTGATACAGACTCAACAATACATCACATTTATCTTGCCTGGCCCTTTTGGGTAAATAAAACTTTTCCCAAAGCAATTTGCGAAACAAATCATCTCTTCTATAAAATCCTGGAAGAAACTTTCGTTTATGAAAATTCTTTGGCACATCAATATCACACTCCTCCTCAAAATAAAGAAAAAATTTATAATTTTTCATCGATTTATTATTTTGTGCTTGTTTTATTAATTCGTTGAGTAAATGTAATGTAACCTGTCCTATACCTGTATAAGGCTTTCTTAAAAATGATACGTTTATTCCTATATGCATAAGTTTTCCCTCTAAAATAATTAACATTATTCAAAACTGTATGATGTTATCATTATACAATAATTAATGCAAGCACCCAAATCAATTTTGTATTGCAAAAATCCTAAAATGTTTGTACACTACTAACTAATAACTAATATACTAAATATTATGAAAAAGCAAACAGTGGCTGTTATAGGACTAGGTTATGTTGGACTTCCGCTTGCTGTGCGAGCACAGGAGCGTGGTTATAATGTTATAGGAATTGAACTTGATGAAAAAAAGGTTAAACTTATCAACAAACAAATTTCCCCTATTGAAGAAGAATATCTTTATGAAAATTTACCAAAATTTCCTATGAAGGCAACTTCTGACACAACACAAATTAAAAAAGCAGACATTGTACTAATTTGCGTGCCTACTCCAGTAGATGAATTCTATACACCAAACTTACTGCCTGTACGTGGTGCATGTGAGATGAGTGCAAAAAATCTAAAAAAAGGAGCATTAGTAGTTTTGGAATCTACAGTAAACCCAGGCGTTAGTGAAGAAATAGTACGCCCAGTTTTTGAAGAATATGGACACAAAATTGGTTCTGACGTATTTATTGCACATTGTCCAGAACGTATCAATCCAGGTGACCCTAAATGGAACGTAACTAATATACCTAGAGTTGTAGGAGCATTCACTAAAAAAGGTTTAAAAAAATCTGTTGATTTTTATGAATCAATAATCGATGGAGAAATTCGCCCAATGAAGCATATCCGAGAAGCAGAGGCTTGCAAGGTGGTAGAAAATTCTTTCCGAGATATAAACATCGCATTTGTAAATGAACTTGCTAAATCTTTTGATGCACTTAATATAGATGTAAAAGATGTGATTGACGGAGCAAGTACAAAACCTTTTGCATTTATGGCTCACTACCCTTCTTGTGGAATCGGTGGTCACTGCATACCTGTTGACCCTTATTATTTGATAGAACGTGCAAAACGGGCTGGTTTTGATCACAAATTTTTGCGTACATCTCGCACAATCAACAACTCCATGCCAGAGTACACCGTTGAATTATTGCAAGATAAATTGAACGAAGTCAAAATGCCAGTAAATGGTACAAATGTGGGTATTTTGGGAATTGCATATAAAGCAAATGTGGATGATGATAGAGAATCACCTTACTATGATATCGTAAAAGCCTTAAAACATCATGGAGCAAAAGTCCATTCATTTGATCCGCATATCAAAGAGAAATCATCTGTAAAAACATTAGCAACACTACTAAAAAAATCAGATGCAATAATTCTAGTAACAAATCACAAAGAATTTGACAATATTGATGGCATGCTATTAAAAGAAAACGGTATAAAAGTTATAATTGATGGGAAAAACATCTTAAATAAAGATGACATCACAAAAAATAAAATATTATATAAAGGCATTGGAAGATAAAATAAAAAAATAATATAATTATTAAATAAACATATGAAACTTATCATCAACATTCCTGCATATAACGAAGCTGATGCAATAGCACAAACTACACAAAATATGCCTCGAAAATTTGAGGGTATATCTGAAACATTAATTCAAGTAATTGATGACGGTTCCCAGGATGACACTGCCAGCATCGCTAAAAAAGCAGGGGCTGACATTGTAATTTCACATTCAACCAATCGACGATTGGGAGCAACGTTTAATACAGCAGTAGAGAGCGCTATAAATCATCAAGCTGATATAATGGTGAATATAGATGCTGACGGGCAATTTGATTCTGCACAAATTCAAGAAATGATTCAACCTATACTAGATAATGAAGTGGATATTACTATTGGAGATAGATTCAATAAAGGCACAGCTGATGGTATTCCCTTTTTAAAAAATTTACTTAACAGAATAGCTGCTAAAATAGTTGGTAGTTTTTTAAACGTACAAATACATGATTTAACCTGTGGTTTTCGAGCACACAGCAAAGAAGCCTTGCTAAGGTTAAATAAAGTTACTGGTTTTACTTATACCCAAGAAACAATTATTGATGCTATTGGAAAAAAATTAAAATTAAAATGGATTCCTGTAAAAGTAACTTATTTTGAAAATAGAAAATCTAGAATAGTTAAAAGCATCTGGTCATTTGTAAATAATAGTACAAAAATAATCATAAAAGCAATACGCGATGTTAGACCTATGAAATTTTTTGGAATTCCGGGTCTTATTTTAATCATTGCATCTTTTGTGGTATTTGGAATATTTTTAAGCTTATATTTACCAGAATTACAAATTACACCATACAGAAACCATTTATTAGTTGCCATCGTACTTTTTTTAGTTGGATTACAATTTGTAGTATTTGCACTTATGGCAGATATGATAAAGACCAATCGTCAAATAACAGAAGACTTGTTATATTCACTAAAGAAACAAAAATAT
Source organism: uncultured Micavibrio sp. (assembly GCA_964534895.1). Classification (GTDB taxonomy): domain Bacteria; phylum Patescibacteriota; class Minisyncoccia; order Moranbacterales. Next base: position 19,402 of record CAZHQB010000002.1, on the reverse strand, counting down.
GACAAAACAAAATAAGTCTGATTTAAAAATACTTTTTATTTCAAAATCATACCCACCAACACAAGGTGGCATAGAAGACCAAAATTATAATTTATACCAATATTTATCAAAAATAACCTCAATCAAACTAATTGCAAACACAAAAGGCAAAAGAAACTTTTTACCTTTTGTATTCTACTTATTTATAAAACTCCCTTTTATCTTACACAAATACAAAGTTGTGCTTTTTGGGGACGGCACACTTGCGCCTATTGGAGAATTTTTCAAATTATTTTATCACAAACAAAAATTTGTCAGTGTCATACATGCGCTTGATTTAACTTTTGCATACAAAAATTCTCCGATGGGCAAAATATATAAATTTCTCAATATCCCAGCCCTCAAAAATTTTGATAAACTAATCATGGTTGGTAATTATGCAATAGAAGAAGCAATTAGACTCGGAATTGATAAGAATAAATGTACATTTATACCAAATGGAGTTAATATAAAAAAAGTATATGAAAAACACACAAGAGAAGAATTAGAAAAATTACTTTCCAATACCACTAAAAAAGATATTGACTATTACAAGAATAAAAAAATAATTTTAAGAGTTGGTCGCTTTGTTCCTCACAAGGGATTGCACTGGTTTATTGATAGGGTTATGCCAATACTACCAAATGACTTTATACTTGTAGGTGCTGGTGGCTACAATCCACGCACAGTTGGTGACAGTGAAAATTATACACTATGCAAAAAATATATCAAAAAACATTCATTTGAAGACAGAGTAATATTATTTCCAAATATAGAACAAGAAGAAATGAACATCCTATTTAACACAGCAGATATCTATATATCGCCAAATATAAAGATAAAGGGTTCTGCAGAAGGATTTGGACTCAACGCTTTAGAGGCTGTTGTATGTGATCGCATAGTACTCTCATCAAATTTGCAAGGATTAAAAGATGCCATCAAAGATGGTGTAAACGGCTTCTTATTAGAACCAGAAAATGAACTAATGTGGAAAAATAAAATATTAGAAATAACAAGCACAAACTTTGATAAAAATAAATTTACAAAAAAAGCAAAAGAATATACACTGCAACATTTTACATGGGATAAAATAAGTGCACACTATTTAGAAACACTAAAATCTTTATTCCATTGATCATTGGTAGTGGACGGACATGTCCGTCCACTACTTTTTATATCTCATAACACCACAAACTAGCAAAGCAAAACAAAAAAGCCTAAGTTAGTTTTTAACTTAGACTTTTACTGACTCTATTCTATGTTTTTTACGACCTCCCGACACGCATTTTCTTTTTGTGTCAATAAGTCATATTTATCCCCTATGACAGCAATTATTACTGCCGCATCACTACTGTCCTCATTTAAATGAGAGACGAACTCAAAATAATTCTTGATAACTTCCTCATGACATTCAGCACACAGCAGTGTGTTGCCTTTTGTGAAGAGTTGTAGATACTTTAAGGCTATATATTGCCCACTCTCAATCAACTTTTTTTTGTTAGAAGATAAATCAACTCTTTCCTGAGAAATGCCACCTAAACCATGATTAAATTCATCTCGCAACTCTTCATCTTCTATGGTACGAGTTATTCTTTTTGCAGATTTATGAAGTAATCCTAACATATCACAAGTTTTTGCATACAGAGATTGCTCATATGCGTGCTTCAAACTTGTCTGCAAATACGACTGATTTGTACGCATAAAATAAATCACAAACCCTAAAAACAAGTTTATTAACATACTTACACCACATATACCTGCCAAATTCGACTCAAACATTATTATCCCTCCTTTTTTCTATAAACTTGTTTGGAATTTCCCCAAATTCTGTTAATAAAGTCTTAGCTTCTTGAAAATTTTTCTCCAATGTTCCATTTCCACGCTTCAAAAATTGAAGCATTACAATTACATCATCTACACCAGCAAGACTTTGTACTTGATCACAAAATCTTCTAAGTAGAGCAAAAGATGTTTTTTCTTGAGCAAATGTATATCCAAAATTGTTTAATATATATGAATTATACATCTCAAATGCCCAGAATGCTTTCTGAGGCAACAACAACCCACTTTTTGTAACAACCTTAACATTTTCATTAATGCTTCCCAATTCAATAAAAAATTTTTTAGTATCTGTTTCATTAAATCGAAGTTGTGATGGAATTTCTTCTAACACCACAACAAATTCACTCAACAGCCATTCTATCTTTTCTCTTAGCTGAGTTATATAAGCATCCTCAATATCACTTTTCAATTTATTATATTTTTGAGACAAAAATACAAATTGAACACTCATAACACACAACAACAGCATTATTATAATTAATACATTGCTATTTTCCACAAAATTCACAATCTCTTTCATATAATCCATTCCTTACTCCTCCCTATTGTTTTTTAAAAAAAAGTGATACAATATCACTAGATAATTATTGTTAACGAACTGATATTTTACTATACATAGACTTTAACTATATGTCAATATACCAATTATTTTTATGAACGAATTTTTATCACAACAGTTATTTTTCTTGAGTGTCACTTTTGCGCTTTTATTTTTACCAGGATACGCCTTTTTGCGTGCGGTTTTTCACAAAGATTTTTTTAGCACTTTTGAGAGATTTGTCTTGAGCGTGCCTATAAGTTTTGCAATTATCACTCTTTGCGTTATCTTATTAGACTTATTTAACGTCTTACTTACTCAGCAGAGCTTACTCATTACAATATCAGTTGTAACTTTGCAATTTTTTGTTTTTGCTATTTTTATTAAACACAAATGTAGTGGACGGACATGTCCGTCCACTACGACAATCTTTACTTTTTCCAAAATTCAAACCGTCTTAATTGCATTGTTAATTATTTTTACTATTGTTGCAAAAGGACTATTTCTCATAAATACAATCTTCCCTACTGCAACTGATCTAGGACATCATATGTTTTGGGTTCAAAAAATTACCACAGACCAAAAGCTCCCAGATTACAAAAAAATTGAATTGGAAACAAATGATAACACTCCCACCTTTAGCCAACCACAAGACATCGCAGATTTCATAGAAGGTGAACATATTATTTTTGCAGTAGTAAAAACTTTTACTGGGCAATCTGTGGTAAGCACATTTCCTTCCCTTGTACTTTTTGTTATAAACATCTTTAGTGTTTTGATGTTATTTATACTTTCACGCAGGTTATTTGAACGCTATCGCTATGGCACACACGTAGCAATTCTCACACTTCTTTTTATCGGACCTCTTTGGACTATCAGTGGTGCTGGCACAAAATTTGTCAGCGGTGGAGTTGTTGGAAATGTTATAGGTAATTTACTTATTCCTGCTGTTATATATTTTGTATATCGTGCATTCAAAGAAAAAAAATCTACATTATTAGTTGGTGCAATTTTACTACTAACAGGATTAGCCTACACACACCATCTTAGTACTCTTATATTTGGTTATACTTTCATATTTAGTTTGCTTGGTTTTATTGTATTGCAAAAAGACGGCTGGGATGGCTACAAAAAACTTTTTACTTTACTTAAAAATCCATATGTCATACCTCTACTGATTTTGTCTATTGGACTACTTTTTTTCATCGCACCACCTTCGTACTTAAACCGCGATGCAGTTACCTCATCCATCGGAACGCCATCCAAATCTACTCGCACAGGTGTGCCATTTGAACAACTTATGTATATGCTCGGAAGTGCACGTTTTGTTTTTGGTGTTATTGGACTGTTAATGTTATCTGGATTTGCACTACTCAAGCGATTTGGTAAATTTGCACATCTTGGCAAAAAAAACATACCTACCAATACCTATGCAACAGCTTTTTTGCTAGGATGGGGTTGGGCGATACTACTTATGTCAACAGTTCCACAATATTTAAAAGTCAATATCATCTCCACCAGAATTGCAACTTACGCAGCATTCCCCCTAGCAATTTTATCTGGACTTGCAATTATTTGGACTATTCACATAATTTCCAAAAACAAAAAACTAGCACTTCCCCAGTTTTTGATAACAACTTTTTTGTTTGCAGTTATCACATTTACCTTTGTAAGTGGAGTACGTGACAACGCTACAAGTATGAACGACAAACCAAAAACAAATCAAGCACTTCAGACTTTTCACACAGGTGACTACACAAGTAAAGTATTCAAAAAACAAATCCTAACCAACAAGTTTTGGATTATAAAAGACCACAATTACATAGTATCTGACACATGGCTCAAAGTTTTTTATGCTTATGATTATTCCTTTCCACTCTCCCGCAGTTATTTCAAAAGGTACGAAACTCATCCAGATAAAGAAACTTGCACTAGAGAAATGATAAGCAATCCAAAAAGCGACTTTGCTACTAAGTGCTTTGAAAACTTAAATGTACACGCTGTAATAGTAAACACAACAGAAGACGCTGGACAATTCCTAAATAATGATATTTTTTACAGAATATATCAAAACAATGAACTAAGTGTATTTGTCCGCAAATAAAATGTAGTGACAGGTTTCAAACCTATCACTACAAATACATTACTACTCACTACCCTAATAATTACTAACATACTAAAAAATGAAATCCCAATACATCATAATTTTAACAGTCATTATCACACTTACTGCAAGTATGCTATTTTTGGCACAAACAGAAAAAGACCAACGGAGTAAAAATCAAAACTTTTGGAGCATCTATTTTATCGCACCCCTGACCAATTCAGACAACCGCTTCGTAATTGACAACAAAACAAAATCCGATGCAACGTTTCACTACGAAATTATACTAAATGGTGAGACAAAAGATGCTAAAGATGTAGAAATAAAAAAAGACGAGAGAAAATTAATAGAATTAAAAAAACAACAAAATACTTCCCCTATCAAAATTATAGTTACACATAATAATAGTAATAAACAAATTGAAAAAAAATAATCAAAAAGAGACCATGTCGCTAGACTTAGCGACCTGGTCTCTGCACCACATTTAATAATCAAAATATAAAAATAGTAGTAAATATTGGTGATAATACTAAGGTTATAGAGAAAAGACAAAAAAAGAGTAGCACACAAATTTGCATACTGCTCATATTCAATTAAATGAGAAGTTTTTCTCTCCTTACTTCTGCTGCAAATTTATCCTTTTGTTTGCCATTTGACATGCCCTGAAGGACAAATTCACAATAGCCGAAGTAATCTGAATTTTCAACAAATTCATTCAACACTACTTGCAACTCGTTGCTGAATGGAAATATGCAATGCAAATTATATCGCAAATTGCATTCTTCATATCTCGGAAAGATTCCTAGATCCGTACAAGACTTTCCGAATCCACAAATGTCTTTTGTGTGGATCCGGAATTCATCTGTTTTACTGCCATCAAATTCCTTTGTCCCCCACGACCTTTAAGGTCATCAATATACACAATCGGGCGAAATTTTTTCTTCATTTTTTTCTCCTCCTATTGTATTCTGCCAACCACATTTTCGGCAGATTTTTCTTCCAAATTTTTAAAATAGTGGCAAAAAAACTCTTTACCAAAATCCCAACAAACTCCCATGGGATTTTTTTAAACGTCTTTTTTGCTAAAATATAAAAACCCCATATAAATACAACCAATATTGCAATCAATATTGGCAACAAATAATCAAGTTGAAAGATGCTCATATTCCTTCTCCTCTTTGACTTTAGGTTGAGTTTTGCGAATCTCCGCGATGATTTTATCCGTATAATGATCTATAAAAATAAAAATCACAAAAACTGACATACAAAACATAGTATAACACATACTTTCTAAATGTTGTCGCTCGCAAAAATATATGAGCAACATGATCATGCAATAGGTAGGAAATAAAGTATACTTTATAACCTTCTCCATAATCTCCTCCTCTTAAATCTATATATTATATTCTAAAACAACAAAATATGTTATACTTCACAATGAAATATAACGCTTAACTGTATCATATATTATACATTATGTCAAGTAACACAAATCTACACAGAGACCATGTAACTAGACCTAGTGACTTAGTCTCTGCACCACAAAAAAAGATATTATTCGTCACTCGCCCACTTTCTCCTCCTTGGGATGAAGCTAGTAAAAATTTTGCCTATGATTTGGCGTGCAATACCACAAATCAAGATATTACAATTTTAGTTGATAAATATATTGACAATATTCCCAGCCACATCACTCAACAAAAAATTTATACAGATAATCATTTTTCACTTCTACAAAAAATTTATTCATTTATATTTCAAATAATAAGTAGAAAAAAATTTGATATTATTCATTATATGTTTACACCAGCACGACTCAATAGCCTTGCCATTAATCTATGCATCAAAAATTCCAACACAAAATCAATTCAAACTGTTGCTACTCTTCGTAAAGATATATATTCTGATACTGAAATCAAAAAATTTATGTTTGGCGACACAATAGTCACCTACTCCAAATGGGCAAAAACTAAATTAGAGAATTTAGGATTTAATAATGTAGCACAAATTTATCCAGGATTTAATTTTAGAAAATTTGTACCAGCTTCAAAAGACGCAAAATTGATGAAAAAATGGAATATAACAGATAAAAATTTTGTAGTCACCTATCCAGGTGAATTTGTGCGACTTGGTGCTACTGATTTAATAGTAGACACATTTATCCAACTCTGGCAAAATCCAGACAATTCTCACATAAAATATTTATGTGCGTGTCGCATAAAGAACAAAGCCGATGCAAAGAAAAAACAAGAGGTCATCAAAAAAATTACAGATGCAGGACACATTGACAAAGTTGCTTTTACAGACACATTCCCAGATGTTAATGCTGTTTATAATATGTCTGACACTGTGATATTCCCCGTCACAAATATGGCTGGCAAATTTGATGTTCCCTTAGCTATGATAGAACCTTACGCATGCAAAAAACCAGTAATTGCATCTGATTTAGAATTATTCAAAGAATTTAGCAATGAAAAAATAAATGTAATAGTAAAACAAAATAATTCAGAAGAATTAGCAAGTGCAATACTAGACTTAGCAAAAAATGAACAAAAAAGAAAAGCATTAGGCGAAAATGCATACGATTTTGCCCACCAAACATTTAATATCAAAAACACAGCAAGTCAATATCAAAATATTTACAATTAGTAATCATTTCAATCGTAGGGACAGGTTTGAAACCTGTCCCTACAATATTATTTATATGAAACATCGCAAGAAAACCAGACTATCAAATTACGATTATTCACAAAACGGCATGTATTTCATAACAATTTGCACAAAAAATAAAAGACATTTTTTCGGAAAAATAATTGATGAAAAGATGATATTAAATGAATATGGCAATATTGCACAAGATGTTTTAACCAATTTACCAAATCACTATAATAATATAAATATAGATGAATACATAATTATGCCAAACCATGTTCACGTTATCATTGAAATAAATGACAACGTAGGGACAGGTTTGAAACCTGTCCCTACAACACATGGATTATCTGAAATAATACGAGGATTTAAAACATTTTCATCCAGAAAAATTAACGATACTAACCCAACAAACAAATTTCAATGGCAACGCTCATTTTATGACCATATAATTAGAAAGGATGAATCATTGAATAAAATCCGAGAATATATTATGATTAACCCTAGACAGTGGAACAAAGATAAATATAACATTTAATTTTAACAGTAGGGACAAGCTTAAAACCTGTCACTACAAATCAAGATAGATTATGAAATATATCAAAAATATCAAAAAAATATCCGAACATCAATCAGAATTCAAAACTAATAAAATGACTGTGCCTTCACGGTTTTTTATGAGTAAAGATTTATTTCCAAATGATGAAACTTTTGCAAAAGTGGAAGACATCGGATCAAATGAAGGGCTATTCCGCCACACCGCATCACTACCCGATATCACATCAAAACCAGGACGCAAAAATGCATCTGGCACCACAATTGTATCTGATAAATATATTTTACCCCAAGTAAATGACTCAGATCCAAACTGTGGAATGAGGCTTCTAAAAACCAACTTGCATGAAAACAACATTGATGATGATGAAATTCAAATGCTTTTTAAACAACTCGTTAGTACTGTACCCACAAAAACATACTTGGGTACCTATGTACCATTTGATGTGGTAGTTGATATTTGTCGCAAAGGAACATCTGCTATAATTGAACATCTAGGTATCCGTACTAAAAATGAGTTAGAGAATACACAAAATGGAGGAAATTTTTTTGATAAAAAAATGTCGCGTCAGGATATTTTTGATGTAATACCAAAATTATATTTACACATGGCAAAATATCGACTTGGTATACTAGGTGCTGCCGGAAATCACTTCTTAGACCTTATGAAAGTCTCTGATATTGTGGATGAAGAAAAAGCAAAAAAAATGGGTATCGAAAAAGGTCAGTACTTATTCATGATACATACTGGTTCTGGTATCTTGGGACAATATACAATGTATACACACACAGCCAAAAAGCGTGAACATCTTTCACAATCTCTCATGGTTACACTGGGAAAAATGACTTTTAATTCCAGAAAAAAAGATGTGTACAATGAAATGCAAGAAGCTATCAAAAAACATATGGCTGGTGATGATTCCTTGCTCAAATATGATGCAAACGGACCAGATGGAGAATTATATATGACAGCACGTGCTGCAGCGTCCAATTTTGGTACATCTAACCGAACAACTATTACACACAATATAGCAAAAACAATTAAACAAACCCTAAATCGTGATGCTGATATGGACTTAATATATGATATGCCCCACATATCAATAACAAAAGAAAATCACTTTAACAAAGATGTCTGGGTACACCGTTCAAATACTTCCAGAGCTTATGGACCAAGTCGTATGGGACACCATTCTCTATATAAAGACATAGGTGAACCTGCATTTATCCCATCATCTATGAGTACAGACGCTTTTATTTGCGTAGGCACAGATGACAACGCAGAAAGTTTTTACTCAGCACCACACGGCACAGGAAAAGGAATTAACAGCGATGAAAAAAGTATTAAAAACAAAGATGAATTATTTGCAAAAATGGAAGAAAAAGGAGTACATCTATACAATGCAAAATCAAATATTGTACTAAATCAAGACAGCGCAAGATACAAAAACATAAATCGTGTAATAGAAGGAGTAGAAGCAAATGGAATAGCAAAAGTTGTAGCTAAAATGCAACCTGTTAGTGTTATTGTTTATTAAAAAGTAGCGACAAGTTTCAAACCTGTCGCTACATAAAGCAAAGATGTGCCAATAAAAATAAAAACCAGTTAGTTTATCTTAAACTAACTGGCGTAAATTTATTTTGATGACTGAAAATTGTTATGGCAGTATTCTGCCTTTTCTTTCAGGTCCTCAATAATTTTTTCTTGTTCACCTGGCGATTTATCCACCAGCAGAATCATATCAAAATTATCCATAAATTTGATATCATTTTTTCTCCCTAATGACCAATGGCATATTTCTTTGGCCTCACGAAGGAGAACGATTCCATATGCAGATTGATATTTTTTCTTAATCTGCGTTATGTTAAATTTTGCATACATCTGAAATTTAACATATGAAAGATTAGCATTTTGTTGCCTTGTTTTATCAATTGTTTTTGCAAGATTATCAAGGACAGCCATGACTTTCTTGGACGAAGCAAAACTATTCTCTGCAAATGTCACCAAGATGAGTCCGATGACAACTAAACTTATTATTTTCATAATATTACCTCAACTTAACATTTCTATAATATTAATGCCATTTATACAGGTTATTCCATTAGCCTGTATAATATCGAATCCCGCATTCTCAAAACCAGAAACTCTTAGGGTCTGTTGACAATCATTATTGTACAAAACAATCTTACCAGGCCCATTCGTAACGATACCTGGAATATCATTATCTGTAATCGGATATTTTTTTCCGTCTTTTTTAATGTATGCACTTTTACCAGTACTTACAATTTCAATATCATTGTTTCTGCAAAGAATAATCGTTGTCACTAGATAATAAACTAGAAACATAATGACAGCACCCGACACAACTGCCCCAACATGACTCATAAAATCCGCTAAATTCTGAGTAGTCATAATCAATCTCCCTATTGTAGATTTTTAAACAACTTTATAAAAATGATTATATGCTGTACAATTACTATATAGCGTACAAGCATGACTATACATATTAGCACATAATCAAACAATTGTCAATCATGCAAATAATCTCAATTTCAGGACTTGATGGTTCTGGTAAATCAACTCAAATACAATTATTACAAGAATACTTGGAAAATAACAAAAATAAGGTATTCTATTTTCATGCTGTCCAGTTCTCCGTTGCAAATATCTCAAACCGTAGTGACAGGTTTCAAACCTGTCACTACACAAAGCAAAAAGATGTGACAAAAGCATCATGGTCCAAAATTTGGCTTCGCAAAGTTGCACTACTCATTGATATTTTTAGATTCAAATCTCTTATCAAAAAATTAGATAGGAATGGGTATAATTACATACTTACTGATAGGTATTTTTATGATATGATAGTAAATATCGCATACTTATCCAAAAAGCGATACATTCCATCTTTTTTCACGCACATCACCTCTCCTAATTATAAATTTTTCCTATCAATTAAACCAAAAGAAATTATGAAAAGAGATGATAAACCCTCACAAGGATTACAATATTTAGAAGATAAAAATAAATTATTCAATGAATACAACAAAATTTTCAAATTACATAAAATAGATGGGAACAAACCAAAACAAGAAATTTTTGAAAAAATAAAATCACTAATTTAACTTCTTCTCCCTATGGGAGAAGGTGTCCGATAGGGCGGATGAGGGTTTAGTATAAGATGTTTTACACATCAAAATAATCATAAATGACCCATTACCTCAATCCTCTCCCTTAGGGAGGGGAAGCTCTACTGCTTACCAACATACACTAACAAGCAGACTAATTACTAAAATACTAACAAACCATGTCCAAATTAAAAACATCATTTATAATACTTGTTATAGCCGAGTTCACCTACAACATTTCAAGCTATGTTGTAAATATGGGACTTGGTCGCATACTTGGCGTAGCTAATTATGGACGGTATAGCCTCGTGATTGGCTTTACTACTATGATAATCCTACTAGCTGGACGCTCCGTCCCAACAGCCATGATGAAACGCATCAGTGAAAATATCGGCAACTGGCCTCGCATACGAGCAATCCGACGAAGTGCTGCTTTTTTGCAAATTATTATCATCACTTCACTCACTATTATATTTTATGTTCTTGCGCCACTTATAGCACAAGCTTTCAATGACACAACACTCACACCACTATTCAAAATTAGTGCACTTGTAATACCTGCCTTTGCTATCTCCTCTTTTCATGTTTTATATTTCAATGGACTCAAGTACTTCAAGGCCATGACCACTATGAAAATTGCTCGTGGTATATTTCGTATTGCATGGATTATAGGACTTGCTTATATAACAGGGCTAAATGGTGCGATTTATGGTTCAATACTTGCACCTTTGAGCGTATTTATTGTTGCAATTATTATTGAGATGTTTTTTATCAAAAAAGAAGAATCTAAATATACCTATAAAAAAGAAAGTTATTCACACAAAAAAATCCTTGCTTACGCTGGTGGATTTATACTATTTTTAATTTTTTATGAATTTTATATAAGAGCAGATATGTACCTTATCAAAACTATCACCGGAAGTGATGTGAATACCGGACTCTACAATGCTGCTTTTACCATCGCACTTATTCCCTATTATGTAATGTTTGCTCTTACTTTCATATTGTTTCCTACCATGTCAGATTTGGCAAAGAAAAAAGACCATCATCAAATCAGAGATTTACTCAAAAAGGTTATTGCATTTTTGTTTGTAATTTTAATACCGAGCGCAATTATTATAGCAATAATGCCAGAATTTTTAATCACTATGTTTTTTGGAGATAAATTTATATCTGCTGCACCACTTATACCTTTGTTACTAGGTGGTACAATATTTATCACAATATTTTTTGTTTTAGCTTCAGTGTTCAACGGCGCTGATATGACCAGGATTCCAGCATCTATTACTGTTATTGCTCTGATTAGTGGCATTAGTGCAAATATACACTTTTTACCAATCTATGGCATTACAGCTACAGCAATTACTTTTTCCTGCACTGCAACATTTATGGGACTCGCTGCTTTACTTTTTATGTATCTTAAATTTTTTAGACAAGTAAAATAATTTATTTATATTGTACCAGTGAACGATAGATAATAGACACAAGAAAAACAACCACTTCCACAATTATAACCATAGGCCCAATTGGCAATTTAAAATAATTAGCAATTACAATACCTGCAATAGTTGAAATGATTCCAAAAATAACTGCCCATACTTTGTAAGCCTGCATTGTATTACTAATATTCTTTGATGATGCCGCTGGTATAGCTATAAGAGCTGCAGTAATTAATCCTCCTACTAAATAAACTCCAAGCGCCACAACAGTTGCGATGCTTAGTAAATAAATTAAATTATATTTTTTAACATTCACCCCCTCAATTGTTGCCAAATCTTCATCAACATTTATAAGCATCATCCGTTTATACAATACTTTAATAACTAAAAAGATAAGTAAACTTATTATAATTACTATAATAGTTTCAAGTAATGTTATTGTGCCAATACTGCCCACCAACGCCGCCTCTGCTTGATCAATTGGCAAGAATAAAAATGCTGTTCCAATACCAGCTGCAAAAATAATAGCCGCTAAATTTTCTACTGGTAATTTAGTCTTTTCTTCCAATAGCCAAATTAAAAATGCTCCTATTAAAACAAATGGAAATACTCCCAGATAAATATTAAAACCAAAAATAATGGCAATAGCAACCCCAGGAAATGAAAGATGTGCCAATGGGCCTGCAACAATAGACATTTTCTTAGATAACATCAAAGTACCTAAATAACCAGCTATACCACTAATAAAAACACCACTAATCAAGCTAAGTATTAATTGTTGCGAAAATATATTACTCATAGTCAATAATCTTATTTAATAATTTAATGGTGATGATGAAACTTGATCTCCTCTCCAAATACATTTTCCAACATTTTTGGTGTCAAAATTTCTTTTGGTGGACCAGAACAAATATGCTTTTTTTTACTTAAACACAAAACATTACTAGAATATTTATATACGACACTCAAATCATGTGTAACCAAAATAATAGTAATTTTTTCTTTCAATTGAATAGTATGCAACAAAGAATGAATCGTCTCTCCTCCGCCAATATCTATCCCAGTAGTAGGCTCGTCAAAAAATACCACATTTGGATGGGAAATAAGTATCCAAGCAATCAGCATTCTTTGAAATTGTCCCCCTGATAAATGTCCAGCCCTCTGTTGTAATATTGATTTATCTAAACCAACTAATTCTAAAAAATGCACAACCTCATCGATGGAAACACTTTTATACTTTAAAGCAAAAAAATCTTGCACAGTCAAAGGAAAATCTTTTACTCTCATTTGTGTTAAACCTTGTGGCAAATAACCTAATTTTGGTTTTTTATGCCAAACAATTTCTCCTTGATATGGTATAAATCCCAGCAAAGTTTTTAGTAGGACCGACTTTCCAGCCCCATTTGGTCCTAAGATTATAAAATTATCTTCTTCTTTAACTTTAAAAGATAACTTATCAATAATTCTATTATCGCCAAATCTAACACTCAAATTTTTCACTTCAAATAAAACACTCATTCTTCAAAAAAATTAATAATTATTTTACTTACTTAATTTGGTATATCAAAGTCACAGTTTTATTAAATTGATTTTGTCCAGGTGATACTGTAGCTGCTACTGCATCAGCACTAGCACGAGCCACACCAAAAGCTTTATCCGCCATAGCGTATGGCTCCGATTCTTCATTATCACCAAACTCATCAAATCGCACAACTGATCCAAGTTTTACACCTAAATCTTTTGCTATTTTTTTAGCCTTATCTTTTGCATCATTTATAGCCTCTGTACGTAATTGTTCCTTAATACTGTCTACATCATCTACATAAAAAACAAGTTGTGACAAATTATCTACCCCAGCAGTATTAACCAACGCCAACACATCTGATGACCTTTTCAAATCTCTTATAATAACTTTTACACTATTTGAAACACGATATCCCTCAAAATTTTGTTTTCCATTATTATATGAATACTCTGGATAAACACTATAATTGGTAGTTTTAATATCTTTTTTTGCTACCCCTATTTTATTTAATTGTCCTATAAGTTCCGCCATTCTTTTATTTACAGAATTCATAGCAGTATCAGTTGTGGGCGCTTTTTTAGTAATATTAAATGACACAGACGCAGTATCAGGTTTTACAAATGTCTTTGCAGTACCATCCACTGCAATAGTATTGTTATCTGCCATTGTGTTACTATTTATCGTAACATCTCTACTTGAAAAAACTAAATACGCCATCATAACAAACATACCAGCTAGGAATATATTCGTCATAGTAGATGATTTCATCTCCATATATTTTTTATTATTTAATTATGTTTTAATTATAACACAGATTTACTACTTAATGTTATAATCAACTTTTTCTAATTTTAATATCTCTTGCTGTATCTCTTTTTGTAACATTTGATTAATTTTCCAAACTGGTTTATTTAATAATTTAGATATCTTGTCTTTTTTGATATAAATAATAACTCTGTCTTCCCTAAAAACCTCCAAATAATCCTTATTTTGAGCTATTGTATCCACATATCTCAATTGACCTTGAGCCAACTTCTTCTTTTTATTTTTACTAAGCTTCACAACAACATAATCTGTATTTTTTTTGTTTGACGTCAAATAAAATTCCTTGCGACGACACAATTGCGGACCAGTTTGTGAATCACTTGTCAGACTACCACCATCTTTAATGTATGCAATAGCCCGACCCAATTTATCAGCATGTACACTGCCATCAATTTCCATCCACTTCCACCATGGATGCAATGATAATACTATACCAACAATAACTGCTCCGTATAAAATTTTCTTTTTCCATCCACCCCAACGTATTGCAATATCAATAAAAATAATTGATAATATCGCTGGTACAAATATAAAAATATGTGCACCTCCCTTAAGTCTGCCTGGCACAACGATAAAAATTGCAAGAATAATTGATGGTATTAATAATATTACATATCTAGAAAAAAATGGAAAGATATACATCATTGGCTTAAGGAAATCGCCCACAAATTCTATTCGCTTTGGTAGTTTGTAAATATTTTTTATAGACTCAGGCTTAAAATGTTTTAATAAACTATTATGTTTGCTAAAGCCAATAGTAATATAATATTTTGCAGCCATATACAACGCAATACTACCAATAAATGGTGGAACAACCCACTTCCACCCTCTCCTATCCCAGAGTGCTAAAATGCCAATCATAAATATAGTAGGCGCAGCAAATTCAGAAAGAAAAACCAAAAGCAATATTCCAATCAAAAAATATTTATAATGCTTTTTCATATATGCCATAAGCATAAAAAGAAAAAATGGACCACCTATAGCTACCACGTGCATAGGCCCCACAACTTGCGATGCAACAAGTGGATGAAAAAGAAAAAGTACTGTCACAATAATCGCACCTAATTTATCAATACGGTGCAATGCAAAACGATACAACAAAATACCAGCCAAAACAAACATTGATTGAATAACAAAAAACAGTGTCAATGTGTGTGGCACAAAATAATAAAAAGGTAAGTACCAAGCTTGTGCAAATCCCAAATGTTCACGAAAGTTATTAGAAGTATTTAAAAAACTTTGATAAAACCAATCTCCGTGAATTGTATTCCAAAGAGCATTTTCAGCTACAGCACTATCCCCAACTCGAAAAGCAAACTGATAATACTGTTGATAAGTAACCCAAAACCAAAAGACTCCTATTAACACTATGATGCCATAGATTAAATAATTTGAATTTAAAATTTTTTTAAACATATCATATTTATTTTTCACACTTGTCTGTTTTTGTGTTATATGTACATCCTTCAAAAACTTGTCTCCATAAGTATCTTGGTTGCACATCTTTGCTAAATTTTGGATCTCTCGATTGTGGTTCTAATTTCTTCTCTTCCTCTGTTACAAATTCTTTTTTCGGTTTTAGATAATATCCTGTCATCGTACCAAAATTTTTCTTTTCCAATAAATTCATTTTTTCATAGAATTTATCCATATACGTATCTTGGTTTGATTGCGTTCTTATGATAATAAAATAATTACCTTTATTGTATAAACTACTGAAATCTCTAGGTATGTGATATCTAGGAATATTTTGCACATCAATCCTTTCCCACAGAGCCCTCTTGTATTCTGCTTGAGCATGTATAAATATTGGCTCATTATTCTGCTTATATTTTGATGTCATCCAATCAGTAATTGCCATCATTTGTCCGAATGTTACTCTAGTTTTTTCTTTTAATATTCTATCTCTATAATCCAGTGTGAAATTTGCATCTGTTGCACTAGCAAGCTCACTATAATATCTACCTACAAAAAATAAATTTGATATAACACAAAGTAAAATAACAACAATTGCAAAAATTCGTCCAGGTTTTTTGTGCTCTGTCATAATTGCTTTTGACACAAATCCCAGTAATACAAACATTAGTGGCGCATTTAACAAGAAAAACCTAGGTGCAATATCATATGCAAGCGGAGTATAAACCAAAAACACTATCATACCCCAAAGCATAATCAATCGTAAAAAGTTCTTCTTTTTAACACTTTCCTCAATTCTATACAACCACACACAACCAACAATTCCCAAAAATATCATAACAAAAGATGCCATGCTTCTCACAAGTCCTTTACGACAATCATAATTGCACTGCACATCGCTCCCTTTTAATTCTGGCAAACCTGCAAATTGATCTCCTGTTAGAATCAACCAATAGTATTGAGTATGAGCATCTATATTTTTTACTACTTTGTCTACTATATTATGCGTTGAGCCTTCATTATCTCCTCCTCCGCCCCGATTAAGTGCGACATCAATAAATTCTGTTATATTCTCACCACCAGTTTTTACATCATTTACGATAAGCGGAATATTCAAAAGTACAAAAAACAGCACAGCAAAAAACCACCATTTAAGTCCGACTTTGGGACGAGCCCACACAAAATAAGCTACTGCAATAATTGGCACAGTAACAAATGCCACAAAATGCATATTTGCAATAAATGCTAATGCACCAGACGCACCAATTAGCCACCAGCCTGATTTTCTATTATTATCAGATACACGCAGCAATCCATAAGCAAAAAATATCATAAAAAACGGTATAAGTGTAGGATTCCAACCAAATCTACTATACACAATCATAAAAAGCGACACCGCAAAGATTCCAGACAACCCAGCTGACAATTTCCAATCAAAAAATCTCCTCAAAAATACATAAAACAAAGGTATCGCCAAAATATTCAAAATCAAAATTATCACGATACTCCCAGCAGGACTATCTCCAAATATCAGCGCACTACCATATTCCAAATAATACAAAAGCGGACCAAGTCTAAGAAATGAACCAGCCGCACGAGGACCTTGGAGAGGTAATTCTCCTGGTCCATACTCAATAGCAGCGTGAATTACACGATAATCACGAGCTTGATCAAGTTGATAATGCATCCAATCCTCAAAATGATAAGCACGCAAAAACACACCAACAAGTGTAATAACCAAAATTATCCAAAATATTTTGTTTTTTAGTATTTGTTTCATCATAAAATTATTCAATCTCCCAATTCAAAAATAAATTTGGAATATCCCTCTTACTATTTACAATTCTAATTATCAAAATATCATATTTACCTTCCATTTTATAAAAAACAGTATATTGCTTGAAAATTTTCATTTGCCATTTATGGACATTTTTAAGAAATGGCGATATTCTTTGCATATTATCTGTAATTTCAGATGCCATTCCTGGCATACTCGCTAACATTTTACATGTATCTTTGAAATCTTCATCAAATTTTTTCACAAGACTTTTGTCTTTTTTTGATAAATAAAAGAGAATTTCATGTAAATCATTTTTTGAATCTTCAGTCAAGGAATATTTCATATTATTTACTATATTGTTTTACGATATCATCATGAAATTCATCCCACTCTTTTTGAGAATATGCCTTGCTGCCAGATGCCAACCCCTCCAATAACATCTTTTCCAACTTCCTTTCTTCTTGCAGTTCAATTTCACGACGAATTAAAGATTGAATATATTCACTATTTGTACTATATCCCTGATTCTTGACTTGTTTATCTACATAACTTCGCAATTTTGGAGGTAGTGTAACATGTAGAGATTGTGCTTTTGAAGCCATAATTTTATATTACCAAATTATATATTTATAATATCACTATGTCGTAAAATGTCAATTTATGACATGATAAGTTCAATAATTAATTGCAACACCTGAAATCACTGTATGAACTGGTTTGTAACCAGTTCCATATGTTTGAAAAATGTGACGGATGCGGTAAAGGTTACGGACCGAGGTATAACCTCGCTCCTGCACGATAAAGTTAAGTATTATTCTTTGTGTTTTATGAAAATAATGAAATTGATATTTATAAGTCTGTTGCGTTTAATTATTGAATGTAGACATCCATATAATATTTGAAAACATGCCTTTCAAAAATCTTTTTCTCTTCTTCTCTTCCATTCTTTCGATGGCATAGCGAAGAGTTGTGCGTGGAATATTATTATAATTTTTGATTAAAAACTCTTCTACTTTTATATTATTCTTTTTCCAAGCTTCTCGCAACATCCAACCGGTAGCTTTGTGTGTTAAATCTTCTTGATCTGATAATAACTTTTTAGCTAATTTCAAAGTTGTGTCAATTTGACCCTGACGAATAAAAGCAAAAGTAGAAATAATGGCTATCCGTCTTGACCACATATTTTTTGACTGAACTAATTTGTCTAAAAATTTTATTTCTATTATTTCATCTAAAATCGACTGCCCTAAAATGTAGTGGGCTGACAAATCAACCAAGTCCCAATTATTTATCTGTTGCAAATTTCTGGGTTTTAAATAAAATTTAACTATTTTTTTTTGTTGTTTTAGGTCTTTATTCTTAATCGCCAATTTATTTTGTTCTACTAAAATAAGCAACGCTCCCAGTCTCTCTTCATGAATTTCTGATTGCAAAAGTTTTTCTATTTCCTTAAAATCTAAATCAATAAACTTTCTCACAACCTTTCTAATATTTGGCACTCGCACTCCAATAAAAATATCACCCTCTCCATATTCTCCCGGCCCAGTTTTAAAAAATCGTTCATTACTTTCCCGCCGTTCTT
>CAZHQB010000001.1:0-65297 GCA_964534895.1 uncultured Micavibrio sp. | reverse complement strand
GCCCATTAGAACTTTGATCAGAATTAACAATTACAGCTGGATCTAAATTGTATAATCTCTGCGTATCATAATAAAACGCATCATTATCGCCATCAAAACCACCCACACCATCATTAAATTGGATTGCTCCCTCATTACCGCCCGGACCCGAACCTGAACCACCTCCATTATTATCAATATTGAAACAATCCCCTCCTCCACCACCATCATTTCTATCCCAACCGTAACAGATATCATTGCTCATATCATCATACCACATATCTATATATGTAACATAAGTATCTGTTCCCCCTCCACTAGCCGTCAAAGATTTCCAACTTGCTCCATCATAACCTTCAAAGTCAGTACCGGTCCATCTTAGGTTACCAGCAGTAGTATCGCTAGTAGTCCCAATATTAATGCCCTGATCAAAGGTTAGTTTGTTATTATTATAAGATATCACTCCCTCATCTCCATTATTTCCAATATGGAGTGAATTTGGACCGACATAAAGATGCCTCCATCTCAAAGCACTGGTTCCTAAAGCATAGGTATCATTTATGGTTGGCACTAGGTTAACAGAAGCATTAAAATTTCCGACTGTATCGAGAGAAGCTCTAGCAATGTTGTTAGTCTCAAAAGTCAAATTATAATTATCATTAGTTCCCAAAATACTAATAGCCCCATAGGAATTTCCTCCTTGTTTATGATATAGCCCATCTCCATCTACAAATTCTAAACCTGTCCCAGCTGAATTTACTCTAGTAAGATAATTACTAAAACCAATATAATTAATCGGAGTATCAGTTAAAGCGGTAAAAGTAGTGACTCCTGCTCCACCGGCATCAAGGGCACATTCCCATTGACTAGTTCCATTATTCCACTTGGCTATCTCATTATCATTACAATGTAAATCTCTAAGAGTATCACTGTCTATTGCCAGGGAAGATAAATTTACAGTATTTCCATTGGAAATTGATAACAGATTACTTCCGGTAACAAAAGCTAAAGTTTGGTTATCCGTATTAATTCCTCCTCCAGGATTATATGATTTACATCTCCAGTCGTCATCTTCCCAAACCATCACACTATTGGAGTCTTTACAACGAACAGACCCGTCATCTTCTATTTTAACTCCATGACTAGGATGCTGATGAATATCTTCACCAAACACTATTCCTGATGGTTTTTTGCAATCCCATTCTTGATGTTTTTTATTCCACTGAAGAAGATTGTTATCTCTAATACATTGTAGATAACCATTTACCTCTTTAACTTTATTTTTATTGTATTTAAGAAAATTTTTAGGCACCTCTTTGGTTATTTTAACTATGGTTTTTTTTGATTGAGGAATAGTTATTTTAGTAGCTGAAACATCTACTTGATTACCCATAGTAGAAGAAGTCTCCACTTCCTGAAAAGTCGTTTTATCTTGATTTTTAGAAGAATGAACCAAAGAACTCGCCTCTACATTCTCAATATCAACTTGATTATTTTGAAAAGATTGATGGCTTTTATCAAAACCAGTTATAACAGTACTCAGAGTTTTATCTAAACCTATGAATTGTATAAAAATAAAAATACATACAATCACAAGCAAAAAACTAGACACTAAAATTATTTGTTTTGTTTTGTTCTTCATTTTTATGTTAAATAATTATTAAGACCCTCAAAATATTAACAACTTATTATTTCGACTGTAACACTGGGAAAGCAAAAAATCTCCAAACTAACAATTTTATTCCATTCTTACAGTTTTGAATACTTCAGAGCATACTCTTTACCTACAGTATTCATCTCAATTTTTCAACTTCACTTAGTCACACTTGAGATGATAGTAAATTTTAATTCTTCAGTGACCTAAATTATTACAACTTAATCATACCACACTTCATTCAATTTTAAAAATTTTTTAGAATAATCAGGTAGGCTTATAGATTAACAAAGTTAAATTATAAAATACTTTTTGATAAAAAATTTAATTATCACAAAACATTTTACAAATAAAAATCATATTTATTAGTTGGGCGACTAGAGGGAATCGAACCCTCATCCTCGGTACCACAAACCGATGTTCTAACCGTTGAACTATAGTCGCCATGAAAAAATTACACTACCAAATAATTATAGCAGTTTTTTATAAAAAATCAACTCTCATTTTCTAAATCTACAATAGATTTTGCCTCTGCTAAAATCTGTTCTAATTTGCGTCCTCGCACACCCGCTTTTTTAAGTATTTCTTTTTTTGTCTCAGCCTCTCTACACAGCACTAAACCTGCATGTAAAATTTTATCTTTTTGTCCTTTTGTTAATTTGGTAATTGCTGTTATCGGATGAAGTCCTGTTTTATCAATAAGCTCTGCTAAACTTTTTCCTTTCGGATATCGCCAGCTCATAAGTTCGACATCAACACACTTTGCATATTCTATAGCTTGCGAAGTGAACTGTGTATTTGTAACAATCCATAATTTATGTAAATGTCCATCACGTCCCTCATGTATATTTTTCCATCTTGATTTAATATCATCAAAACGAGCTTTCATATAAAGTACCGTCTGCACATCACTTTTATATCCTAAATTATTATGAAATTTACATTCAAAAATAAAATGTCTTTCATTTTTATAACCAATTACATCGGTCTCATGTGAAATACATTTACCTCGCAATGTCCGATTAGTACTAGTCTTGTAACCACGTGCATCCAATAAACGTGCCACAAACTGTTCAAAAGGATATCCACTAGGACCAAGAATTTTTAGAGCTCTCTTGAGGTTATATCTTGCTGCTACTGGACTATATTTTTGTTTCAATTTTTCATACGTGCTTCTATGTAAGTCAACTGTTGTATGTATACCCTGCTCACCAGCAACTTTAATTGCAATTTCTTTGGCAGTTTTTTGATCTATACCAGCCCTTTGTATTGATTTTTGTAATTTTTTGATAGAAAATTTTTCTGAATTTCCAGTTGTTTTTATAATTTCTTTATTTTTCATCACTTAAATTACAACTGTCAATTATCTCACATGCTTCTTCTGCAGTATCTACTAAATGAAATAAATCCATATCCTCTTCTTTGATAGCACGATTTTTCCCCCATACTACACCACGAATCCAATTAATAAGCGGGGTCCAATATTCTTTATTAACCAAAATCACTGGAATTGGTTTTGTTTTGCCAGTTTGTATAAGAGTAAGCATTTCAAACAATTCATCTAATGTGCCAAAACCTCCTGGAAAAAATATGTATACCTGAGATGCAAAAGATAATATAACTTTACGAGAAAAGAAAAAATCAAATGATTCTGACTCAGTAATGTATGGATTTTTTCTTTCTGTCACGCTATTTCCTGGTAAGTTAATATTAATTCCAACACTTATTCCACCAGCTTCTTTAGCTCCTTTATTTGCAGCTTCCATGATACCTGGTCCACCACCAGTAAAAACTGCAAAATCTTTTTTGGCTAATTTATAAGCTATTTTTTCTGCTTCCTGATATACTTTATTTTCAAAACCAAATCGCGCACTACCAAAAATACTCACCGCTTTATCAAATCTAGACAAAAAATCATGTCCTCTTACAAACTCTGACTGTATTTTCAAAATCCTCCAAGACAATCCGCTTGTATATTTATCCAATTTAATAGTCTCTGGAGTTAAAAATTCATGTTCACGATTTAATGGTACATGTATTTGTTCTCCTTTTACTGTAAATGTTAATTTTTTATCTCTATCTATTGTCATAAACTTTTATTTAATTTATTATTTAATTTATACACTTCATCTATAATAGCACTATAATTAATTTTTTCATACTGTAATAATTCTTCTGCTGAACCGCTATGAGGTATCTTGTGCACTGCCAGATGTGCTATCGTCACAGACAACCCTATAAGTACACTTTGCACCACCTCCCCTATACCACCTTGTGCAAAATGATCTTCCACAACGATAATATGATTTACATCCCCAATTGCATTAAGTAATGATTCAGCATTAACTGGTTTTATAGAATACATATCAATCACACGTATGTCTATATTTCTTATCTGCAATATTTCATAAGCCTTAAGTGCTTCATGTACCGTAATCCCTGCTGCAATTACTACGGCTTTATCCTGTTCACTATGTTTCAACAACTTTAAACCTCCTATCATAAACTCTTCATTTATATCATAAAGCATAATCGTTTTTTCTCGCGTTGTCCGCACATAAGAAATGTCGTCAAATTTATGAACTAACTGAAATATTTTACTAGCCGATACTACATCTGACGGATACATTACCACACTTCCAAGTATTGCACGAAACATAGCAATATCAGACAATCCCATTTGTGACCCTCCATCGGCACCAATTGACACGCCTGCATGTGAACCAACAAGAGTAATTTTACTCTCACTAAGACTGCCCATGCGAATTTGATCATGTGCTCTAGTAAAAAATGCCGCAAAGGTAGAACAAAATGGTTTATATCCTAGTCTAGCTAACCCAACAGCCACACTTACCATATTTTGTTCTGCTATAAACATTTCAAAAAAACGATTTGGATAATATTCTTTCACTTTTTCAGAACGTGTAGAATTACTTACTTCCGCGTCTAATACTACAATTTTTTTATCTTCACTCATCATCTTAACCAATGTTTCACCGTATGCATCACGTGTTGCATATTTTTTATCATTATTTTGTTCCCAGGACATACTAACGACCTCACTAATATTTTTATTTTTTTTCTTTATCTTCTTATTATTTACTGGTTTTATTATTTTACCTCGTACATCAAAATCAATATCACCTAATTCACTCACAGCCTCTATAAATTCTTGTTTTGATAAAACTCTTCCATGCCAACTATATTTATCTTCAAGAAATGAAATTCCTTTTCCTTTGTATGTTTTTGCAATTATCATAAGAGGTTTTTTATATTCTCCTATCATATCAGTATATACTCGCAAAACTTCCTCTACATTATGCCCATCAACTACGACAGTTCTCCAACCAAAAGCTCTAGCGCGCTCAGCGTATTTTTCTGTATTATGTCCAAGCATTGTTTCACCACGTTGACCCAATCTATTAACATCTACTATCGCAATCAAATTACCCAACTCATAATAACTAGCTAAACTCATCGCCTCCCATACCTGCCCTTCTGCCATTTCACTATCCCCCAAAAGTACATACGTCCGAGCATTAGTCCCATCTAACTTTTTTTGTGCTAAAGCTATACCTACACCTACAGATAATCCCTGCCCCAATGAACCAGTAGCTACTTCAGTAAACGGAAATCTCATAGTAGGATGTCCTTCTAAATTACTATCAATTTTTCTAAAAGTATTTAAATGCTCAACAGGTATAGCATTAGCTCCAGCCCAAAGAGCATAAAAAAGTGGTGACGCGTGTCCCTTGGAAAAGATAAGTCTATCATTATTTGTATCATCAGTATTTTTGACATCAAACCGAAAAATACCTGAATACATAAGAGTACTCATAAGTTCTACAGCACTAAGTGACGAGGTAGGATGACCAGAACCAGCAGTCGTAGTCATATCCAAAATCCAATATCTCAATAATTTATTTATTTTCTCTAATTCTTTTATTTTTGTTTGTTTTGTTGACATTTATTATTTTATCATATAAAATACAATATCGTCCTTTCACATATATATTACCACAATTTCACGCATAGGAGAAAAAATCATGAATGATAATGTTAGAAATATTTTAATCAAGGCTTCTGGAGATATTTTCAAAAGTAAAGCTTTTAAATATTTTGTAACAGAAATAGCAAGGCAATCTTTTGTTATCATCATTGTTGGCGGTGGAACAAAAATTAGCAAAAGATTTAGTGCGGCTGGCTATACCATTGCTTTTGACGATGTCCACGGACGAATTACTGAGACTTGGGAAGAACGTAAAAAGCTCGTGATGTTTTAGAAGAAAATGCCAAAAGACTACAAGATAACCTGGTAGGCACTGGTGCATTTGTTGTCCCATCAATCATTGATATTGCTGGTGTAACTTGTCACATCAATGGTGATAATTATATTAAAGCTGCTTATCTTGGTTTTGATGAATTGTATGTCTTTACAATAAAAACACGATTAGAAGCTAAATCTCAAATATTCAAAGATTATCCAAAAGTAAAAGTACTTGCCATTTAATATATATAACGTCTAGTATTTATAAACAGCAACTAACTGTAATCAATTAATTGCTGTTTTATTTATAAAAAGAAATGAATACGTACATCTACAACTTTTAGTTTACTTACCTTTTGCTTTATAATTTTAAACATTTAACTATTAATTACACCCAACCTCGTCCTTTCATCGCTTTTGTGATTCGTTCAATTGCAAGAATAAATGATGCTTTCCTGTAATCAATTTTATGTTCTCGTACTTTTGTATGTATAGCTTCATAGGATTCAACCATAATTTCAGTTAATTTTCTGTTTGTCTCACTCTCACTCCATGATGTATTTTGAATATTTTGCAACCACTCAAAATACGATACAGTTACACCACCAGCATTTGCTAAAACATCTGGAATAACTGTTATTTTATTTTTATACAAAATTTCATCTGCCTCTGGTGTTGTTGGACCATTCGCTAATTCTATAATTGTATGTGCCTTTATATTTTTTGCATTTTTACCTGTAATTTGATTTTCAATTGCTGCTGGCACAAGCACATCACAATTCATTACAAGCAATTCTTCATTTGTGACAAAAGCATACTCATCAGTATCACATACAGATTTATCACAATAAATATTTCCCTTTTCTTTCTTTTTTTCCATTACTTCATAAGGATTTATACTTTTACCATTTTTACTAACAATTGCGCCTCGCGAATCACTCACACCCACAATCTTATATCCAGCATCAAATGCGAGACATGCAAAAGTATAACCCGCATTACCAAATCCCTGCACTGCAATACGTGTTTCATCTGATCTTACATTTAATTTTTTCATAATTCGCTCAAGCAGTACAAAACCACCTCTAGCTGTTGCACTTGCCCTAGCTGTAATTCCTCCAATCTCAACTGGTTTACCTGTAAAAGAACCTGGTACAGTATATCCTTTCAACAATGAGTACTGATCCATCATCCATCCCATAATTTGAGGATTAGTATAAACATCAGGTGCTGGAATATCAATTTTTGGACCAATCTCCAAATATAATCCCCTCACATAACCCCTACTTAATTCTTGCAATTCTCTATTCGAAAGTTCTTTTGGATTTACTTCAATTCCACCTTTTGACCCACCATAAGGCAGCCCAACTACAGCACATTTGATACTCATCCAAAAAGAAAGTGCTTTCACTTCATCAATATCAACATCTGGATGAAAACGGATTCCGCCCTTATACGGTCCACGCGCATTACTGTATTGCACACGATACCCCCTGAATGTCTTTATTTTCCCATCATCCATCTTCACAGGAATGGCTATCTCATGAATGCGTTGCGGCTTTTGTAAAAGCGCTAAAACATTTTCTTCAATACCTATTACATCAGAAGCATTTTTCAATTGTCGCATCGCATTATCAAATGGATTTTTCATAATATTTTTATTTTTAATAATTAATATATAACTCTATTATTTCAAATTGTTCACTGTCATAATACTTACATAAACCAATAAATTCTAAATCTATTGAAAAATACTCATGAATCACCAATTTAGAAGATCCTCAATTTTATCATCATTTCAATCAAAGTGACACAAAATAGATTTCTAAAAAATTATATTAAACAAACTTAAGTAATTACTCACCTAAATGACTTTCATCATCAATTAAATTTTTCAATTTTTTATAAGCACTAAGTATATCCTGATTCTGTAAAATAGCACTACCCACACCAGCTGCATCGACATTCTTTTTAACAATTTGCATAATTGTATTTTTATTTACACCTCCATCAACTGAAATCCAAATATCCCCTCTACGCTCTCTAAGATAAGAAACTTTATCTAACATCTCATCTAAAAACTCACCACCTTGAGCACCTGGCACAACTGTCATCACTTGTACAGCATCTATTTCATCAATATATGTAAATACATCTTCTACTGGAGTTTGTGGTGAAAGCACGATTCCCTTTGTAAAATCATATGGATCCATAGCAGATAAAATTTGTGATGGATTTTCCACTTCGCCAAGATGAAAATAGACGCGTTTAGCTCCGATAGTTGCACAAGCATCTAAATATTTGACTGGATCAACAGTCATCAAATGTACTTCCACATCAAAATCATCTACTTCCCCTACTAAATCATACAAATCAAATGTCTTACTGTCTGTCATAGTACCATCAGCCAAATCAATCTGAATCCAATCTACAAAACCACGCAACTGATTTAATTGTTCGATGACCCTATCGCTATCAGCATCTAAAATAGCTGGAATTATAATCATAATAAGATAATATTATTAACAAGATTATCAATTATATTTATCTAATATAATATAAAAAATTAAATATTCTTAATACGTCTCTTATGTCTATCAGCATTACTAAATGGTGTTTTAAGCCATAAACTCACAATATCTCTTGCATCTTTTTCACTCACAAATCTAGCTCCAATCGAAAGTATATTTGCATCATTATGTTCACGTGAAAGTGTAATAATTTTTTTTGGACCACCATAATATACTGCTGCACGTACACCCTTCTCACGATTTGCAACCATTGCCTCACCTTGTCCGGAACCACCAAAAACAATTCCAAAACTATCAATATCATTGGCGACTGCTTTTGCAACTGGTCTTATGAAATCTGGGTAATCATCATCTTCATCAAATACATTTGCTCCAAAATCAACCACTTCATACTTCATTTCTTCCAATAAAAATTGTCTTATTTTTTCCTTAAGCTCATATCCAGCATGATCTGCACCTATATATATTTTCATATTTCCTACTAATTTTTTTTCAAATATTCATGTGCTGAAAGTAATGCCTTTATAGCGTCACCAACAGCAATGTTATTTTGTCTATAAATTGTGTTAGTTACATCTCCAGCCGCAAATACTCCTGGACAACTAGTTTCTTGAGTTTCACAATTTATCTTAATATTATTCCAATCATCTGTATCTACAAAATCTGCAACAATTTCACTATTCGGCACACTACCTATTTCGACAAATACTCCTTGTACTTCAATTGTGCCCTCCTCACCTTCAATATGTTTATACCTCAAACCTGTTACCATTTTATCTCCCAAAACCTCAATTGCATTTGCTTCATAAATCGTTTCTACTTTATCTGAGCTCTTAATTTCAGCTAATGTTACAGGATCACCTCGAAGACCATCTTCATCCTTTCTAGCAATAAGATAAACTTTTTTAGCATATTTCATAAGATCTACAACTGCCTCAAGCCCACTATTTCCACCACCTACAACAGCAACATCTTTATCTTTAAAAAATGGAGCATCACATGTAGCACAGAAAGCTACTCCCTTTCCTTCAAACTTATCTTCTCCTGGCACACCCAATCTTCTGTGACGGCCACCGGAACATACAATAACTGTTTTTGTATTATATATATTTTCACCTACCATAACTTCAAATGTACCATCATTTTTTTTGTTGATTTTATCAACATTTTCTCCAATATGTAAGTCTATACTATCTTTTTGTGCTTCAAGATGTTTTTTTAATTTAAGTGCTAAATCTGGACCACTTATCACCTCTTCACCAATCCAATTCTCAATTCCATCAGATACCACAGATTGTCCTCCGATTTGTGTAGCAAATAATGCAGTTTTGATTTGCTTACGAGCTGCATATACCCCAGCAGCCACTGCAGCTGGGCCACCACCAATAATAATTACTTCATACATAATTTTAGTAAAATAAAAATAATAAAACCATAAGTGTAGTGTACAGACATGTCCGTACACTACATTCAGGTTTTACAATCCTAAAAGATTTGTAAGTTGTACCTGATCAAATCCAACAAGCACCTCTTCTTGTCCATCTTTTTCAATGATAATTACTGGAACTCCCATTTGACCAGTTTTTTCAACCATCGCTTGTGCTTTTTGTTGATCAACAGATACATCTATTTCTTCATATTCCACACCCTTTTCTTGCAAAAAATCTTTTGCCATTGTGCAATAACCACAAGTTGGCGTAGAATAAATTGTTACTTTTGCCATATTTTCATATGTTACTATTTAATAACTTCATTGTACCATTACAAAATAATATGTACAACTGTTTTATAATTATATCAAAAATTAATTGTCTTGACTAGATACTTTTTTACAGGCATAATACAATAACAGAAGACTACCATTTACCTGCCCTTGTGGTGAAATTGGATATCACGATTGGTTTCGGCCCAATTATTCCAGGTTCGAGTCCTGGCAAGGGCACATATAATTATAAAACACTCCTGGTTAAGGAGCATTTTATAATTAATCTTATTTATTATATCTTATTGTTCATATTTCTTTTTCTAACTCATTTTGTAAAAATTCACGTTCATAAAAAACATCTTTGTATTTAACCCTTTGCTTATCAAAATTCTCTTGTCTTTTAATAATAATATCTTTTAGAGTATCAAATTTTTTCTTCTTAAAGGTTACCTCACTCATCTGTTTAGCAATATAAGCTTGCTTTTCTTTCTCTGTCACATCTTTTTTATATAAATACAAATACCAAGTATATACAATTATCGCAATTACACAAAAACCAATAATCCACAAAATATTTGGAAATGATTTAATCCACCATTGTCCTACTTTTTTTACAGTCACACCAACATCGCTTGTTGGCTTATTAAATGTATCCCGTCCTTTAAGTCCAAACATATCTCTATTTATCTAAATAAAATATAACATCCATATTCGTTTGTAATAAATCATCTCTTAATGTTTCTTTGGATTCTTCATCCTTATACGGAGTACTTTTAACAGTTTTATTTACACTAATCGATGTTGCATCTGCAAAATATTTCATATTTTCTAATTTTTGCAAAAAATAAATCAAATCATTATAATTTCCCACAAGAGATACCCGTATATTCATTGTATCACCAATAACTTTCTTTTTTGTTTTTGTTGCTTTTTTTTGTTTTATCTGTGATGTAGAATTTATCACTGATAATTCAATGTTATCATTGCCTGTATCTTTTGCTAACTGTTCCAATGTAGAAAATAATTGTACTTTTTCATCGTCGTCGTTTGGCAAAAATATAGATAACCATTTATCATTATTCTCAACGTATGTTGCGTCTTTTTTAAATTTATATTCATGACGCAAAAACTCTTGCGCCAACACATAATCAAGTTGAGTTTGCTTCAATTCCTTTGATTTATTTTTTGCCATATTTCTCACACTAAATGATTGCGATAACATAATAACAGCCAATATAAACAATATAATAATTGCTGTTAGCTGAATATAATATTTTCTAATAAATTTACGCATACTTTATTTCAGACATTTAAAATTAACTTTCAGAGTCAAGGCAAACGTTACGTCAACTGGTGCTGTTAATTGTGATTCTGGCACAACAATATCACTAAAACAATTTACATCATTATTTGTTATATTATTAAATATTTCTTTCATTTTTACAACATCTTCTCGTGTATCTGCTATTGCATTTATTACAATAATATTTTTATCTATTTTTATAGAATTAACTGTAATGTTCTCAGTGATGTTCTCACTTAAAATTATAAATAATCGCGACCAATCAACATGATTATCTAATAATTTATCTACTACATCCAATTTTTTATGAATATCTTTAAATTCTTTATGCCTTTTTGCTATGTTTTTATATTGTTCTTTATCAACAATTATTGCTTTGACATCTTGCATAATTCTTGTTTCCGTTTTCAAAATAAAAAATATGGAAAATAGACCAAGTATAAGAAACAAAAATAAAATCATAACATGAATTTCTTGCTCCATGATAATTCTTAAAATTTTTTGTATATGTAGATGTTTTTTTTGTTTTTGTGGTAACAAATTAAAACGAATTTTCATATTTTTTTTGTCGCTAACCCAATTACTGTTGCATATTGCAATGATTCATCTCTATTAATTGGCGGAATACTATTTTTAAAATTCATATTAACCCACGGATCTCCTAGTTCGATATTATGTCCTAATCGTCTAGATAAATATGGTGCAATTCCCTTCATACGAGCTCCCCCACCACACATTATAATACGATCAACATTTTCAGAATATGTCAAACTTTTCAAATAAAAATCAATTGATTTTTGTGCTTCTGTTACAAAATTTTCTACTACAGATTTTGTAGCTTGAAATACATGATCATTTTTAAGTACAGACCCAATACCATACATCATTTTAATTTTTTCTGCTTCGTCATATGTAATACCAAATGTTTGTTCTATCGACTTTGTCATAAGTTCAGAAGATAATGGAATACTTGAGGTAAATACTGGTATATTATCAACTGTAACAACAAAACTCGTACTCCTATCTCCTATATCAATTATCATTGTTGTTACACCTTTTTCGTTATCTCTAAGTAAACTATTTGACTGTGCAACAGATTCTATTTCAAACCCGTACATTATGAGTCCTGCTTTTTTTAATATATATATATAACTATTTATAAATTCTTTTGATACTGCGACTATAATAACATCAATTTGTCTTTTATCTTTTGTAAGTCTTTTATCCAATACTTGCCAATCATAATATACTTGATCAATAGATAATGGAATTGCAGCTTCTATTTCCCATTTTATTGCTTCTGCAACTTCCTCTTCCTTCATTTGTGGAATTGTCACAATTCTAAGAAATGCTTTTGATTCAGGTAATGAACAAATAACATTTTTTGTAGAAATACCAGCTTTTTTACGTACTCGTTTAATTGCATTTACTACTGCATCAACATTTTGAATATTACCATTATCAATTAAACCAGATGCAATTGTTTCAGACGCAAAACCATACACATAATCATATTTCTTATTATGAGCCATTTGTAAAACTTTTATAGAAAGTTCACTAATATCCAATCCAAAATATGGAGGTGTCGGATCAATAAATTTTTTATTAAAAATTGACATTTATTTTTCTTTTTATATATCTATATACTATAATAACATATTTATTTTATTTCATTCCACAAATCGATTGCATATGTATTACCCGTCGGAAAAAGTGGGGGCGGACTATACAAAAGATTATTATCAAACATTAAGTTTCTATGTTCATATCCAGCCCCATTCGTGTATCCAAATCCCATACGTTCATTAGTAGCTATTGCACCATATAATTCTATGGTATCTTTTACCTTATTTAGCCATTGATTACGTTCAGACCAATTATGAAAATCTCTATCATAACCCCAACCGACTCTTCCTTTTTGTGAAAGTAAAACGGCATCAATGTGCAAAATTTCATAATCACTTCCATGCGATGCATTTATATCTCCTTCCTCATGACCATTTAACCCTGCTTTCATTAAAAATGCTACATCATTTTCTGCCGCTAAGCCTAATACAGTATCATGTTCATAATCTTCATAAAAAATATCATCTTCACCTAAAAATATTTTTGGACTACGCCACCCAGAATCATGTGCAGCAATTGTAATCTTTTTACCATTTGGAATTGTCCCTTTTACCCAAACATTATCCCTCACATAAATAACAGCATCATCTGGAATATCAAAGATATCAGTATCACCATTATTAATTCTAGTTACACCATAAGTTGTCCAATCTACACCATTATTTCTCACTCTTCTAATTCGCATTTTATTAGCAGAAGGTACTCCAAATTCAATATACCTACCTTGACCTTGTCTGCCATAATATAAATCTATATTTTTATGATCTTTTTCATCATATACCATCTTACTTTGAGCTGCTTGACGCATCTCATCAAAATCCGCTGTTACACTATTAAAATCTTGGGCTACTACTGGAAATTGTTTACCCGCAAGAAAATGTTCACTATCATCTTCATCTACGCTAGTATCTTTTCCTGGATTACTTGGTTTCTTTGATGCCCAAACTCCAGGCCTTGTGCCATGCACATCTCCATCCCCATCATAATAAGTTGTTACAGAACTTGATACTATATTATGTGCAACACCATCAAAATGAAAACCACCATTAACATGCATAGGTCCATATACTTCTGTGCCTTCAGATAATCTAGTCATACCATTTGCTAAAATAGCAAACTCGCTCCAAGAAGGCCTACGTAACCTTGCAGTTATTATACGTTTTTGTGTGACACCCGATGAAGTAGTACTACCTATTACTTTAATATGAATTACTGTAGAATATAGTTGCGGAGGCGTAACGCAAATTTTATATTGTCCTATAATATTATTACTTTCATCTTTATAATCTACTACATAAGCTTCTGTACCATCACCATCACCATCAGCAGTATCAGCATCATCACAATCATCATCACCATTATCATCAACTCCTAATGGATCATTATTCCAAAATGCTGCAATTTGACTTGCTGTTTTGCCTTCAATATTATGAGCTAAATACCACCTATAAAAATAAACACCTGCCTCTGCAATATGTAATGCCTGAGTTTTTGGCTCAAGAGTAGTATCATAACGCACATGAGAAATTACAAATTTAATTGTGCCTGCAAAAAGGACACTAGCAGCTGCTATTACTGTTAACACATATACTAATGCTGTTCCTTTTTTACTATAATATTTACATTTCATTTTATCAAACAAATTTAAAAAATCTTAAGTTGGTATATCATCAAATTCCGTTAAATTCCTAACAACAGCAAATGATTGAATTTTTATATTATCTGGGGAACGAAAAATTGGTTCAGGATTAATATATAAGACAATTTTTACCATACGAATATCAGCTGGTATAATTGGCATGGTCAAAGTTTTATTTTTTATATCCTCATGCTTATATATCTTACCATTGATACCATAATATTCAAATATAGATTCACCAGACACAATATCATTTCTTACATTTTTTGCTATATCTTGAACTATTGTATTACCATTATATATTGGTGGCATATCATCACCTGGTTCAACAACTTCTCTTTTAAAAATGCTATCTTCTACAAAATATTTAACTTTTTCAACGACACTATCATTGTCAATATCTGCATAAAATTCAAATTCATGATCATTTGCTATAACAATTGGAAAAGCTCCATTCTGTGCTTGTTGTGCTTTACGCATCGTATTAATTGCATCTTCAACAGCTCTACTAGCTATAAAAGAAGCTATACCACTTTTAAATACAAAATGATGTGTTGTCCACATCCTTACAAAAAATAACGAGGTTCCTATCATTACTATTGATGTTATTGCAATTGTAACAATCATTTCTACAAAAGTTACACCTTTATATGTTTTTTTTATCATGAACTTAATGTTATTGTTATTTCTTTTTGCGTTAATTTATCTATTTCTATAGTATCTGTTTTTTCATTATAATCATCTGCAGTAACTGTTATATTATATGTCTCCTCATTAACTAATGTATTTGTAGTATTTTCTGGAAAATAAACATAACCAAACTCGTCAGTTATTAATGTTACATCGTATGCAGGATTAAGATTAGTATTTTCTAATCTAACGCTAGCATCCTTGACAGGAACTGATTCTCCGTTGATTGTTTCTACTATACGAATAAATGCACTATCATAATTATTATCTATGAAAATCATTTTTGCAGATAAATCTGTATCTGCAACAACAGCTATATTATGTGGGTTTATTTCATCATTTATATCTACTTTCCAAAAAGTATAGTCAGAAAATCCGTTAGGTAACACTATATTATCAATTGCATA
This sequence comes from uncultured Micavibrio sp., assembly GCA_964534895.1. GTDB lineage: Bacteria > Patescibacteriota > Minisyncoccia > Moranbacterales. Next base: position 49,496 of record CAZHQB010000001.1, on the reverse strand, counting down.
GACACCAATATTTGTATAATCACCATTAAGTGCATCTGACGTAGAATAAATATCAATGTCTGCATTTGTTGTATCCGTTATTTTGTTAGTTGCATAAAAATTATATACACTAGAAGTCTCTCCTCCAACCGTAGTGCCAGATATAAAACCGCCTTTTATATCAAATTTAACTTCTGGTATAAGATTACCAAATGGATCTTGAGATATTATATTTAATTGTGATAATTTATTTGTATTAAATGTAGCTGTTGTAATATTTCCAGCTGACACACCTTGATGTGCATATGTCGGCTCATACTCGCCTTCTTCATAAGGATCTACACCATCATCTCCTGAAAATGGATTTAATGTTTTACGAGCTTCAAAACTACTTTTTGTAACACTTATCTCATAACATGCTGTGCAAATTGGAGCTCCTATATACATATAATTTCCAGTTGCATCGGTAATTCCCGTTATCGTAGAGCTGTCACAATCTGGATGTCCACTTGTACCACACTCATTGTCAATGATAGACACTATAGCTCCCTCTACCGGCTCCACTGGTTCCACACCCATATTAAGTACATTTATAGAAAGAATACCGCCTGTAGGCAATGCTTCTAAACCTCCTGGTGGAACAAATTGTGAAACAAGAGTAATGCGCTTTGATTCATATTTAGCATCTTGAATAGCATTTGCTTTTGATATCATATTACTTGTAGCTTGGCCCCAAACAACTACAACGCTAACACGCTTATAATCTTCATATCTAGTATCCGTTGGGGCAACTCCGTCAGCAGGATCATCTACAAAAAAGACTGTTGTTATAATACGATACACTAATCCATTTACAGTCACTACCTCATCATCTTCAATATCACCAATTGGAGCATTTGCTTTTGTAGCTATATTATCATATGCAAGATTTCTAAATTGCTCCATCCGCTCATTTGCAAGAGCAACTGCACCACGACGATACTTTGAATTTTGCATATGAATCATTGTTTGTGCAAATATTTTATAAAAAGTAACAACTAGAAGAGTAAAAACAGCAAGAGCTACTAATCCTTCAATAAGCGTAAATCCTCTTTTTTTATTATATATCATAAATTTTTTATTATATATTTTCAAGCACACTATACATTGGAGTAAGCATAGCTACAGCAAAAAAACCAACTGCCGCACCAATCACCAGCATAAGCACAGGTTCAATAATTGATGAAAGATTTTTTGTAATTTGATTTACTTCTTCCTCATAAAATTCAGCTAGTTTTTCCATCATATCTTCTGTTTTACCAGTTTCTTCTCCAACGCCTATCATCTGGGCTACAATTACTGGAAATATATCAGGATATTCAGCAATTACACTTGATAAATTAACACCACGTTGAATCTTATTACGACCTTCCATAATTGCTTCCTTAAAAAATGTATTCGTAAGTGTATTGGCAACAATCTCAAGTGCATCAATTACCGATACACCACTATGTAATAATGAACCATATATTCGTGCAAATCTAGCACAATTTACTTTGGTAACAATATTTTTTAAAATTGGAGTTTTTAATAACACAAAACTACCAGCTTTTTGCCCAATATTTGTAGATAATAATATTTTAAGAAAAATTCCACTACCAACCAACATAATTCCTATTAATAACCCATGGTTTTTCAATATATTACTTAATCCAATAATAAACATGGTTGTTACAGGTAATTCAACTTCCATATCTCCAAATACACCAAGGATTTGTGGCAAAATATATGTAAGCATAATAATACCAACTACACACATAGCAAATACGATTACAGCTGGATAAATCATAGCTCCACGAACTTTTGACTTTAGCTCATGTTCCTTTTCCATTTGAACAGTAATGATATTCAATGATTCATCCAAAGTTCCACCAATCTCCCCAACTCTAACCATATTTACAAATAAATCATTAAAAATCGCTGGATATTTTGCAAGTGCATCACTAAATACTGTACCCTTTTGTACGTCTTTATAAATTTTTTCTAATACTTCTTTAAAATGTTTATTTTTTGTTTGTACACTTAAATTTGATAACGCTCTTGCAATTGTCAAACCTGATGAAATCATCACGCTCAGATTTCGTGTAAAAAATAATTTTTCTTTCAAACTAACTCCATTTAATCGATCAAGTATCTTTATATTTATCTTTTCATCTTTTTCTTTCACACGTTCTATACTAGTTACGACAAATCCTTCACTTCGCAATTGCATTGCTAAGTCTCTTTCATTTGTAGCATCCATTTCTCCAGAACGCGGAGTACCATTTATATTTTTTGATGTATATAAATATTTTGGCATATTTTAATTTACATATAAAATTTATTCTTGAGTTACTCTCATCACCTCCTCTATACTTGTTATACCTTGAACAACCTTGAAAAATCCATCTTCCACCATCGTTACCATGCCGTCTTCACGAGCCTTCTTTTCCATCATATCTGATGTTGCATTTTGTGTTATTAATTTTTCAATATCTTCTGTAATTTCAAAAACCTCATAAATACCACCTCTTCCTTTGTACCCACTACCATTGCATTGTTGACAACCCCCAGGTTTAAATAATTTAATTTCTGTCCATTTTGTACCACTCTTAAGCCCACCCATCTTATATAATGTTTTCAATATCACATCAATTTCATAATTTTTAGCCAATGTATCTACTTCTTTTTGATTTAATGTATATGATTTTCGACATTCTACACAAAGCTTACGAACCAATCGTTGTCCTACTACAATATTTGCTGTAGAAGCAATGAGAAATGGCTCCACACCCATATCCACCATACGTGGAATAGCTCCTGCAGCAGAGTTCGTATGCAATGTTGAAAGAACTAAATGACCAGTCATAGCTGCATGAATTGCAATTTCAAGTGTTTCTTTATCTCGAATCTCACCTACCATAATAATATCTGGGTCTTGACGTAATAACGATCTAAGTCCTGCAGCAAACGTCATACCAATTTTTGAATGCACTTGAGTTTGATTAATGCTGTCCATTCTATATTCTACAGGATCTTCTACCGTGGAAATATTCACTTCTGGAGAATTTAAAATATCTACAATCGTATATAAAGTTGTCGTCTTACCAGAGCCAGTCGGACCAGTGACAAGAACCATACCATTCGGTTTACGGATTTCTCTTTGAATCGCTTCAAGTGCTTCGCCTTGTAGACCCATCTTTTCTAATGTTAAACCTGCTGATGACTCATCCAAAAGTCGCATCACAATTTTTTCTCCGTCAAAAACTGGTAAAATACTTACACGAAATGAAATTTTATGCTCATCATTTTCAATTTTAAATCTACCATCTTGTGGTAATCTATGTTCATCCAATTTTAAATTAGATAGAACTTTGATACGTGCAATAATACCAGGCAGAGCAGTTTTTGGTAAAATCATAGCTTGCCTTAAAATACCATCAACTCGATAACGAACCATAATATTTTTCTCTTGTGGTTCAATATGTATATCAGATGCTCCCTCCAATATTGCATGTTTTATTAAAGTATCAACAATACGTACAATCGGCAAATCCTCTGCCATTTTCATTAAATCTTTACCTTGCCCTGCATCAATATCATCTTCATCATCTATTATTCCACTAAATTCTGCTTTTAAACTTTTTGTATATTGTTTAAGCGCTATTTTAATACTATCATTTGTTGTTACATACGGCATAATATCCAAATTTGTTTTTTTCTTCAAAAAATCAATCATCTGCATATCATCTGGATTTTTCATTGCAACCTTTAGAGTGTCCACATCTCTGTCAAAAACAATAACTTCAGATTTTTTTGCAACTTGTTCTGGAATAACATTCAAAATCTCCTCACTAATTTTTTCTTTTGTCAAATCAATAAATGGATACCCCAAAGATGCAGCAATTGCTTTTGTGCATTCTAATTCATTGAGTATTCCTTTTTCTTTCAGAAGACTACAAAGCTGCACATTTTCTTTCTGTACACGAATAAAAATAGGAGTGATAACACTCTTATCAGCAATATTATTTTCTATTAAATAATTGTATAATTGTGTATTATCTATCTTCATGTTTTTTTATTTTTGTATTTCTATTTTATTATATCATCAAAATAGAAAGAAACCAAACACACCAAATATAAAACCTTATCTTATTTAAAATAAATAATTTTAAAATTAAATATAAATTATCTCTTTAAACTTTTTGATAATTTTTATATTACAAAAAATATTCACCAAATAAAAAGTGAACTCCTACAAGTCCACTTTTATTGATAATCCCACAAAAACATCTTTACCAGTTTTTACATCATTCCACCCATCCCAGCAGGCATTCCTCCGCCCATTCCTCCCATTGCTGCGGCTGCAGCATCTGCTCCAGCTTCTTCTTTTGGTTCATCCGTAATCACAACTTCTGTTGTAAGCAACATTGAAGCAACGCTCACAGCATTTTCAATTGCAGTACGCGTAACTTTTAAAGGATCAATAATACCAGCCTTTATCATATCTTCTTCGTAACTATCTGTTAGAGCATTGTATCCAAAATTTTTCCCTTTTCCTTCTATTACTGCATTCAAAACAACAGCTGCATCACGTTCACCTGCATTCATTGCAATTTGTTTAAGTGGTGCTGATAAAGCATTGAGTAGTGCCTTATATCCCGCACGAAATTCATTATCAAAATTTTCATCAACAGAAAGCAATATGCTAGCTTTTGCTAAAGCTGTACCACCCCCAGCAACAACACCTTCTTCTACGGCTGCTTTTGTCGCTGCAAGAGCATCTTCTAGTTTATGTCTCACATAACTCATCTCAGTTTCAGTTGCTGCTCCAGCACGAATAACTGCCACACCACCTGAAAGTTTCGCAACACGTTTTTGCAATTTCTCTTGTTCATAACTAGAATCCTCTATTTCAATTTGTCGTGCAATTTGTTCTGCTCGTTCTTTTATCGCTTTTTTTACGCCCCTTCCATCAACAATCGTTGTATTATCATTTGTTGAAACAACTTTTGCAGCTGAGCCTAACACGTCCAAATCAACATTTTCCATAGTCATTCCTTTTTCTTCCGAAATCACTGTTGCACCTGTTACAATTGCAATATCATCCAACACATCTTTACGAGTATCACCAAACTCTGGAGCTTTTACAGCCAGTACATTCATTGTACCTCTAAGCTTATTTACAACAAGCGTTGCAAGAGCTTCTCCTTCCAAATCTTCACATATAATTACAAGGTCTTTTTTCCCACTCTGAGCAATTTTCTCAAGTAACGGCAAAATATCATTAATCGCTGAGATTTTTTTATCTGTAATGAGAATCGCAGGGTCTTTTATTTCAGCCTTACGAGATTCTGCGTCTGTAATCATATATGGCGATACATAACCTTTGTCAAACTGCATACCATCAACAATATCATGTGACAAACCTACTGTCTGTGACTCCTCTACCGTGATAACGCCATCTTTACCTACCAGCTCCATCACATTTGCAATCATTTCACCCATTTCAGAATTTTCAGCACTAATAGTTGCAACCTGTGCAATCTCTTCCTTTGAGCTAACACGTTTTGAATTTTTTTGCAATAATTCAACAACATCATTTTTTGCTGTCTCCAATCCTTTACGAATTCCAACTGGATTAATCCCAGTCTCCACAAACTTAAGACCCTCTGATACAATTGCTTGCATCATAATTGTTGATGTAGTTGTACCATCTCCTGCTGCATCATTAGTTTTATCTGCAACTTCTTTAATAAGTTCTGCTCCAATATTTTCAAACTTATCACTAAGTTCTATATCTTTTGCTATGGAAACACCATCATTTGTAACTGTTGGTGCACCAAAACCACTATCCAAAACAACATTTCGTCCCTTAGGACCAATTGTAGTTTTTACTGCATTTGCAACTGTATCAATTCCAGCTACAACCTTTTTACGAGCATCTGCTCCAAATTCTATTTGCTTTGTCATATCTAATATAATTAATAAATTACACATTATATATTAGCAGTCACACACTGTGAGTGCTAACTCTATATCTCCATTGTAACGAATCTTTATTCATTGTCAAGACCTATCAATATCTACACTTTAAATTCTACCACATCGCCATCTTGTATGACATAATCTTTTCCAACTGTTTTTATTGTACCACTTTCGCGAGCCATACTCCAACTTCCTGCACTAAGAAGTTTTTGCCAATTTATAACATCAGCTTTTATAAATGCATCTTTAAAGTCATTGTGAATTACCGCGCCTGCCTCTGGAGCTGTAGAACCTCTCTTAATTGTCCACGCACGTGTTTCAGCCTCACCAGTTGTGAGAAATGTTTGAAGTCCTAATAATTTAAATGCTTCAACAATTAGAGTATCCAGATATGATTTCACACCCAATTCCTCAGCTTCTTGCAAATTTATATCCATCAATTCTTCCTCAATTTTAATATCTAATTTTACATGTGGTCGTAATTCCAACTTATCATTTAATTTATCATCTACATTAATCACATTATAAATATATATGATTGGCTTCATTGTAAGTAAACTCATTTCTGTTATGATTTGCTTAATCGATTCATCTGTCATATCTATATCAACACTACTCGCTAAAGTTCCTTTATCTAATGCTTTTTGTATACTTTTTACAATATTTATCTGAACAGTTGCATTTTTATCATTACTACGCACTTTCTTTTCTAATCTTATAATCGTCTTATCAACTGTAACTATATCAGCAAGTATGAGTTCTGTCTCAATTATTTCAATATCTCTGAGTGGATCAATAGAGTTATGAACATGTGTAATATCATCATTTTTAAAAACTCTAACAACTTGTGCGATAGCATCCACACTGCGAATATTAGCCAAAAATTTATTTCCTAAACCCTCTCCTTTTGAAGCTCCTTTAACTAATCCTGCAATATCTAAAAATTCAACTACGGCCGGCACAATCTTTTGAGACTTAGACATTTCTGCCAATTTTCTCAATCTTTCATCGGGCACTTCCACAATCCCAACATTTGGCTCAATTGTACAAAACGGATAATTATTTATGTCTACTGAATTACTTGTCAACGCTTTAAAGAGCGTTGATTTTCCAACATTTGGAAGACCAACTATACCTACCTGCAAACTCATAATAATTTAATTAAAAAAATAAAAAATCACATAATCTAATCCACAAACTTCGAAAGTTTATGTAACATATCCCTAGGGTTATCAACCTCACAGGTATCAACTCCAGTTCGCACCACAGCATAATCATTGCCTCCTTCATACAATCTATCTCCTGTGAACAGCACTTCCTCCTTTTTAAAACCAGATTCTTTCAAAAATTGCTCCATACCAAATCCCTTATCCACGCCTTTTAAGGTCACATCAATTGTTGTCGTGCCACCAGATTTAACTGTGTATTTTGGTAACATTGGTACCAACAATTTTACCATTTCAGCTTTCTTTAAATCATTACTATCCCATTTCTCTTTTTCTTCTATAGGTGCTTGCTGACCCAATGCTGAATAACTAATTTGTGTGATACGATTTTCAAATTGTTCACCCCAAATATTTTCCTTTGGCATTTTAAATGATAATTTGCTAAGAATACTATCAAAAGCATTTGATATCATCTGCACATCTTCCTTTGGAATTTTATGTTCATATTTTTTATCCCATTTTTCTCCATCATAAAAATACATTACTGCACCACTAGTTGGCATCAAATACAACCTCTTTAGATTCTTTTTGGGACATTTAAAATTTGCTAAAAATTGTTTTTCAAATTGAGGCATCCAACCTCCAGAAATTATCATCACAGACTTACCTTTTGATAATAATTTACATAAAAATTGTGACACCTCCTCTGATAAAGCTGATTTACTTACTGCTAACGTTCCGTCTAAATCGAAAGCAAATGCTTTGTAATCGTTTTTCATTTTCATAATTTTGACACTATTTATTAATAAAATCCTTACAAAAATATACACATTTAACAATAAAATACCTTATACATCAATGTAGCGTATTTCTTGAGTAATGTTGTTTATTTATAATATTACTATCTTTTTTTTAATTTATTTTCCAAAGTAAATAATTCTTCTTCACTCTGCACTTTTGCAAATCCATTCAAAATATTCTCAATTTTTTTATCTCTATCATCATATACAAATGTGCGATCTCGTTCCTTAAGTTTATCATCAATCTGTGTAGCAACAAGTACACGATACATAACATGACTGGAGATTTCTTCTCTCCCTACTGGTATTAATTTTTCATTTTTTTTCTTTGATTTATCATTAAAAATTATATTTTTTCCCAATTCAACAGAATTTTTAAATTGCTCCAAAGCTTTACCTGTAACGACATCATTTATTGAAGTAACTTGCGTATCATCATCTATTGTAAGTTGTTTTTGTTCTTGTAATAAATCTCCAAAACACACATTATGAATATCTCTTACGATATCATCAAACCTCATAATTGCTTCTTCAGAACCTAAAATATTTTTTATATTTTCAAAAACCATTTTTCTTAAATGTTGTTTTGCTCTACGTTTTTGTTCTGCTTCCATTGCAAATAAATATTCACGATTATTTAACTCCCGCTTTTTTGTTTCTTTTGTTTTATTTATATCTAGTTTTTTAGCACGTGTGAATTGTAATTTTTCCATTATTTTTTAATATCAATTATAATATTATTGCAAAATATCTTCTTGCAATTTAAGTAAACTATCTAATTGCTTATACAAAAAATCTATTTCATCCATATCACTCACTCTATCTAAATCATTTAAAAATTTATCTACTCTCATATCCGCCTCATCAAATATAACAGAATTGGCTTGACTATCATCGAAATCAGTTTCAATATCATTTAATACACGATACATTACATGAGTTAATAATTCTTCATCAGTATACTGATCAAAAAAAACTGCTTGGATTTTTTTTACTATTTCCTGCCAATATAAATCACCATTTTTATCTTGTTTTTTAGCAACTAAAGTAGTAATGTTGTCACGTATATGTTTGACTAACTCCGACTTCTCATTATATCTTATGCCAGCCTCTTTCATTGACAATGTCAAAGGTTCCATTACACTAAGCATTTCTTTTGAAGTATTTTTTGGTAATATCGACTCTTTAAACATATAACTAAAATTATTTATTAATAAATCCAATTTTATTTTTTATATCTTTTATTTTTTTATCAGCTTGTTTCTTTGCATTTCTTGCTCCCGCGTTTAAAATCACTTTTACATCATCATCATTAATGTTGTTTGCTTTTTTCTGAAATGACTCTAAAAACTCATTAATCACTTCAGCCAAATCAACCTTAAACTCTCCAAATCCTTTACCATTATATATTTGTTCGATATCTTTCGTATTTTTATTTGAAAGTAACGAATAAATATTTATCAAATTTTGCACAGCAGGTCTATTACTAGAATAACTTATATATTTTTCACTATCAGTAACAGCTTTTCTTATTTTTTTACGCACAGCATTGGGACTGTCCATTAAATTTATATAATTATATTCGCTTGTTGCAGATTTACTCATTTTTTTCTGAGGATTATCCAAACCCATAATACGCCCTCCTTCTTTATTCAATTTATATTCAGGTACCACAAAAGTATCCCCAAATTTTTTATTAAATCGTCTAGCCAACGTACGAGCGAGCTCGACATGTTGAATTTGATCTTCACCCACGGGCACAACATCTGTATCATAAAGCAAAATATCTGCAGCCATAAGTACAGGATAATCAAACAATCCAACACTTGCACGCTCTGCACCACCTTTTGCACTTTTGTCTTTAAATTGTGTCATTTTTTCCATATCACCCATACGAGCTACTGTACAATTCAAAATCCAACACAACTCTGCATGCGCGCTTACATCTGATTGAACAAAAATATTTGACTTTTTAGGATTTATCCCTAATGCTATATACATTTTTGCAACATCCAAAATTCTTCTATTCAATTCCTTTGGATCTTGATCCACTGTAATAGCGTGAAGGTCCACAATACAAAAAGTTGCGTCAAATTCTTCCTGCATATTTACCCAACTTCTAATAGCACCTAAATAATTTCCTAAATGTAACTCACCACTAGGTTGAACTCCTGAAAATGTTTTTTGCATAAATTAATCAATTTATTTTTTAGTCATCTATCCACTCCATTATTATACCACTAAATATTGAAAAAACAATTACCAAAATTGTCAAAATTACTGTATATTGCCAACCGAAGTAATACCACATCACTGGGATTAAAGGAATTTTAACATTACGATTATACAAAAAGGTAGCTAGATAACTAGTTTTCAAACCATGTTCTTTCATGTTTTTTAACATTGGATAAAGTGCATACGGTGGACCAGCTACCAAAACACCAAAAATTAAAGCATACATCCAACCCCTCAAACCAGCCTCTTTACCAAAATGCTTTTTTACTCTTTCTGGAGTTAAAAACATATTAGTCAAAATCATTATTCCAAAAATTAAGATAAAAATTGGCAATATCTTTAATAAAGTTTGTCCAGTATGAATAATGCCCTGCTGAGCCAATTCTGGTTTTATTACAAAAATAATTGAATATAATACTAAAATTACTATCCAAAAAACGAGCACTCCAGAAATTTTATTCTTTTGTTTTTCCTGTTTTTGCCTATTCATAATACAAAATTTCAATCACTCAAAAAACACTATTTATCTTATATCTAACATCTCCAAAATCACCACTGTCAAAATAGAAATAACAATAGCAAATATAAAATTTAAAATATTTCGCCAAATGGCAAATTTTTTACCCAACATTTTAGCTTCTAAGGGTAACATCACCACCCCCACCGTTGTCCAAGTCATAATAAAAGCTGTCACTGCCAATAAGCTTACACCTTTATCTAGAAATTCTCCACCAACAATATAACTAGTTAAGGCTACTCCAAAAGAAAAACTTCCAACTAAAGCCCCTACAACGGTATCCTTCCAATAATTTCCGCTAAATAATACTACATAATATTTCTGCAAAATTACATTCAATAAATTTGCCAACAACAAAACTCCAATCAAAATAGGAATCATTTGCTTGAAATTCATTTGCGCCTTCTTAATACTTTGCCTAAGATTCATTATGTTTGATAATTCAATCTTACAAATTATACCTCAATAACAACAGGTAAAATCATCGGCCGTCTCTGAGTTTTTTGAAAAAGATACTCTCCAATCTTGTCCCGTATATCATTTTCTACTTGTCGAAAATCTATTTTTGTATCTCTACTTGTTGATTTTTTAATTATACTCTTAACCTTACGTTTTGTCTCATTTACAAGATCGAAATTTTCCTTAACATAAATAAATCCCCTAGAAGTAATTTGCATATTACCAACAACTTCTTTTGTCTTACTATCTACAAGTACTGTGATTACATACATACCATCCGCTGACAACATCTGTCTATCTCTAAGGACTACATGACCTATATCACCAACCCCAAGTCCATCAACAAATACATAACTAGAATCTGCTTTTTCTTTACGAATACGACCGCCTTTTTTACTAAACTCAATTATTCCACCATTATCTAATATACCAATCCGTTTTGGTGGAAATCCCATTTCTATTGCAAGTTTAGCTGCTTCTTTTAACATAAAATAATTTGCATAAATTGGAATAAAATATTGTGGTTGTGCATATTTAATCATAGCTTTTATATCATCTTGTGTTGCATGTCCGCTGGTATGTATCATAATATTAGAATGAACAACATTATCACATTTACGATACAAATTATCTTTTAACCTTTGAACTGAACGTTCATTTCCTGGTATAACAGATGAAGAAAATACAATGGTATCCGTTTTCTTTAATTTTATAAATCTATGATTATCTGTAACAATACGATTTAATACTGCATTATGCTCTCCTTGTGCCCCTGTACAAAGTATCAATATTTTATTATCTGGGTATTTATCAATATCATTAATTGGTATTAATAAATTCTTCGCCACATTTAAATAACCTAATTGTTGTGCAATTTCAATATTTGTTCGCATAGAATACCCATCTAATGCAACTTTTTTTCCAAGTTTTTGAGCATACTGAAGCAATAATTTTATACGTTTAATTTGTGATGAAAAAGTAGCAAGTATTATACGACCTTTTGCATCTCTTATAAGAGTTTCAATATTACCTTGGACATCTTTGTCACTCTTTGACTTTTTTGCCATTACACCTAAACTTTCGAGCATAAGAATACGCGGCTCTTTAAAATTTTTAAGTGCTTCATATGTAACAGTTTTACCATCAACTGGATCATGATTAATCATCCAATCTCCTAAGTGAATAGGTGTCCCGACTGGTGTCTCAAGAGCTACTCCCATAGAATCCATTATTGAATGTTCTACTTCAAAAAAATTTGCAACAAAAGCCCCAAGTCTAATTTTTCTATCAATATTTTTTATGCTAATTGTACGCATCTTATCACTAGCACCTGGATCACCATCTTCTAATTTTTTCTTAATGAGAGCTAATGTGAGATCACGCGCAATAACGGGAGGATATCCCAATTGTTTTAATAATATAGGTGCAGCTCCAATATGGTCCAAATGTCCATGTGTAAAGATTACACCACGAATATTTTGTTCTTTACCTTTAAGATAATTTGTATTTGGTACAATATAATCAATACCTGGCATATCTTCTTCTGGAAATTGCATTCCCATATCAACAATCACAATATCCTTACCATATTCAAATATCACCATATTACGACCAACTTCTTCTTGCCCTCCGATTGGAATAATACGCAAAGTATCTTTTTCTACCCTAGGAACTTTCTGAATGTGTTGTTCCCCATTTGATCGTGTTGATAATACGATACGCTCAGCGTTTGTTGGTAATGTTTGTTTTCTCCCGCCACGTTTTTTATTATTTTTATTAATTTTCTTTACCGTCTTCTTTTTTTTATTTAATGGTTGATTATTAATACGTTTAACAGTCTTCTTTGTACTATATTTACGTGAAGTTTTTTTTGTTGTCACACCACGTTTTTTTTGTGTATTTTTTTTAATGCTTTCGCGTGCACTATCATTTTTAGTTCCTTTTTTTTGCGCATTTTCACGCGCCTTTTGTGCATTTCGTTGTGCTGTTCTACTTACAATACGCCCCATATTATTATTTTTTGTACTAGTCGTTTGACGTGTTTTTCTTGTTTTTTTTATCATAATTAAAATTATGTATGCCCACTTCTTGATTAAACTAAAAATGACATACGTTTACTGATTACATAAGAAAGATTTATTAGTAATATTATTAATAAAAAATATCGACCATTTTATTCTTCTATATTACTCTTGCTTTATAATGTGTATCCCGCGAAAGATTCGAACTTCCAATAAGCTTTTATTACAAAACTTATCTCCAGTATAGTCTCGTTTAAAAAATTATACACAAGATATATTGCGTAAAAACAACATCAATGCTCTCTTTCAACAAGAGATATACAAATAGCTATTTACTATAAATTCGAAAAGTAATTTAATTAGAACACTAAAAAATTAAAATTTGTTGTCATCTTGAACACAGCGTAAGTGAATTCGAGAGAATGAGGTAAATACCGTAGGCAGAGAATATACTCTGTGGCACTCAAATCTGTAAGAATTTAATAAAACTGTTAATTTAGATATTTCTCCATTCTGCTTACGCTACAATCAAAATGACAAATTATTAGTTTTTCAGTGATCTCTTTAATAGTCTATTTATTATAGCATAAAAATATACTATATGCAAGGATCATTTTAATGCTTTTTTTAATTCTTCTACCATATCAACAGGAGTTGGATCTTGTTTATACTCAAGTGCAAGATAATAGGAAATCCAATCAGCTAACGTTATTGTTGCAAATGCACGATATAAAATATTTCCCTCTGGCATGTCAATAATCTCCGTCTTTATTCCTTTTTTCTCCAAAAATTTTGCTGTTAATTTATAACGCAATAAATTACGTGAATAATCTTTTAAATCCCTAAGCATAAGTATATGAAATTGTGCCTGTGGATTTGAAAAACCAACAAATTCATTATGATTTAGTTCTGGAAAATAATTCCAAAATGCTGGTGTCTTTGCATTTTCATTAATTTTAATTTTCCAAATCATCGCTAACGCCTTAAATTTTGTCGAAGCATATATTATAGGAGTTTTTCCAACTAAAATTTCAGCAATTCTTTTACCTCGTTCTTCCATTTGTAGTGTAGCATCTCTTAATTGTTCACTAATTTCATCCATTTCTACAATTTCTTTTGGAAGTTTTTTTGCGTTTACTAAAACTTGTAAAATTGAAGATACAAAATGTCCAGTAGCCATACGTGGTTGAAAATTTTCAAAAGGAATTGGTAATTTTATATGTGGCACGTTATTTTTTTTACACATGTCTTTGATAATACCTCCAGATGAAATTCCTATACACGGTAAATTATTTTCTAATGCTTCTTCAAAAGATGCTATCGTCTCTTCAGTGTTTCCTGAGTGTGAACAAATGATATTTAAGCAATCATTATATGCTTCTGGTGGCAGTTTATAAAAACGGTTCTGATAAACTGATGTTACCCTATAGTGATTATATTTTTTAGCAGTATCATTCAAAATAATTCTTAATACATTTGCATGTAGTGCACTCCCCCCCATTCCAGATACCATAACACGCGAAAATTGCACATTTATATTAATATCTTTCGCAATAGCCACCCCCTCTTTAAACTGATCTGCCGTTGATAAAATTACTCTACGAAGATTACTTTTGTCAATATTTTTTTTCATTTTTTTATTTAAAATTTTTACATTTTAACAAATTATTAATTACAAATATTTCCTTATACTATACATAATTAAAAAAATACTAATCTGCAAAACATAAGGATTCTATACTATTTTTTTACACGTTTTTCTTTAATATACCACAAATGAACATCCACATATCTATCACTCGATATATTTGCCCGATTTACACGAATATTTTTTATATTATCATTATACATAAAAGAAAGATTTGGGGCAAAAAGAAATACTGCAGGAACTTCATTTTTTAAACGTTCTTGTTGTTTCTTATATAATTTTTTACGAGTATCATCATTTTTTTCTGCAACAAGAGCTTCTAAATAATCATTCATTTGCTTATCATCAAAAAGAGCATAATTCACACCAGGGTCATCCTTTTCTGCTCCATGCCAGAGCGGTAATAAATTTGGTTCAAAACGCATTTGATGTGCATAAAGCAAAGCATCATAATCACGAGGTTTTATAATATTCGCTTCTAAATCACTTTTTTGATGCTCTTGAATTTTTAATTCTACACCAATTTTTCTCCATTGTTCTTTTAATATTTGAGCAACTTGTGCAAGTTCTTCATGATTAGCATTAATATGTAATGTAAACGATAATCTATCTTCATTTTTCATACGAATACCATCATCTTTTATTTTCCAACCACTTTTTTCCAAAAGATCCTTGGCATTGTCTGCATTAAACGAAGCCTGCTGCATGTCCTTATTAAATCCAATAACACCATCCGCAAAAGGAGACCGTCTAACATCTGCATTATTTGCAAATACTTTTTCTATAATTTCATTTTTATCAGTTGCTAACACAAGTGCTTCTCTCACTTCTTTAAAAGCAAGTGGTACACTTTTTGTTTGATTGAAAAAAACTGCAAAATAATGTGGTAATTTTATAGATTTTATTTGGGCAACTTTATTCAAAGCCTCGACATATTTCTTTTTATCAACAATTACTGCTGATACTACTCCATCGTTGTATGCAGCAATTGCATCTGCACGTGTTGAATAAAAATTTATAACAAATTTTGTAATAAAAGCTTCTCCTTTATAATACATTTTATTTGCTCGCAATGTGTAAGAAGAGATAATATCTTTATCTTCATCAATCTTTAAATCTACAAATGTATATGGCCCCGATCCAATGGGTTTTTGATTATACTCTGACAATTGAAATTGTTCAGGGCTAATATTCTCCCAAATATGTTTTGGCAGTATTCCTATCGTCAAATTATGCAAAAAATCACTATTAGGTTCGCTTAAAATAAATTTAATTGTATAATCATCAATTTTTTCATATTTAACATCACTCCACACAAGACGCATATCATTACTCACACCTGCTGCTCCATATGCAATATCCTTTGCAGTATCTAATGTATACATGACATCATCAACAGTTAGGCTCTCTCCATCATGCCATTTTACATCTTTACGTAAAAAAATAGTATATTCCTTTACATCATCACTTACTTCAAAATTCTCTGCAATATCCTCTCGCAAAAGACCATTTTCATTATAATCAAATAATCCACTAAAAATCAATTTCACTAATCCACGATCTGCTGAAGAAGAATGTGACAAAAGTGGATTTATGTACCTAGGTTGCCCAACATACGCTTCTGTATATTGTCCTCCTCTAGCAGGATTTGCTACAGTCATAAAATAATAAATTGATATAATCCACCATATAAAACTTCCAACGATGATAACTATTAGGAATAGAATGATCGTTTTTTTAAACACAGAAACATTCTTTGTTGCGTGAAATAATAATTTTGGTGAAAAGATTGTACGAAATATTGAAGATTTGATAAACAAATATTACATATTATAATTTCTGAAAACTTTTTTCAAAAACCTATTTTTACTGTTGCCAATGCAACTCCTATAAACAATATCGCAAGCACTACAGTTGACCGTGTAAGAAATTTTTCAAAACCACGTTTGGTATGATATGATCCACTAAAATCACCACCTATAACACCCAGGCCTTCTCCTCTATTTTGCATTAAAATTACAATAGTAAGTAATATAGAAATAACTGCTTGTATTATAAGTAATATTTTCATTTTTTTTCATTAATAAATACCTCTGCAAAATAATATCACCCCATAGATAAAAAGTCAATAAATACTTTTTTATCGCTTACTCCACTGTGGTGAACGTCGTGCCTTTCTGAGCCCTGGTTTCTTACGTTCAACTTTACGTGCATCCCTTGTTAACAAACCATTTGCCTTTAAAATAGGTCTGAATGTTTCATCATATTTTACAAGAGCTCTAGCAATCCCTAATTTTGCAGCATCAGCTTGAGAAGCAATGCCACTACCTTTTACAAGCACAGACACTGCACATTTTTCAGTAAATCCGACTACTTTAAGAGGCTCTAAAAACAAATCTTTTTGTGAATTAGTATGAAAATACTCTGTATATTTCTTACCATTCACAACAAGTCCTGTTTCATCAATAGAATCTTTATTCCCACAATAAATACGTACTTGTGCAACAGCAGTTTTACGACGTCCAACACCATAGTAGTATTTTCCAATAAAAAATTTATTATCAGTTTTTTTTGATTGCTCTTTTGTTACCATATTCATTATTTATCTTACTATAACTCTTTTTCAAGAACAACAGTAGATTTTAAAATATCAATTATTTCATATATCATTTATGTGTAATATTAATGTTTTTGTTATGTTTTTCTCCAACATAAATAAACAATCGTTTCTGCATTTGGCTACCAAGTTTATTTTTTGGTAACATACCCACAACTGCCTTACGTAATATTTCTTCTGGGTTATTTTTTCTCAGTTCTTTTACAGTTGTTTCGTTAATGCCTCCCATATAGCCTGAATGACTATAATATTTTTTGTCATTTTCTTTATTACCTGTCAAATTAATTTTTTCTGCATTTATGACAACTACTCCATCACCCCCGTCAATATTTGGTGTATAGTTAACTTTATTTTTGCCAGATAAAATTTTTGCAATTTCTGTCGAAAGTCTCCCAAGGACATAATTCTTTGCGTCAAATAAATGATATTGTCGTTCCATGATTTTAATCAAAACTTATTATTTACTTTGATGATTCCTCATCGTTTTGCTTTTGCTTCATTTCTTCTTTATTCTCTGATTTGATAGCAACTGACTTTGCATTAACCCCAGTCATATTATCATCCCGTGTAAAATCAACCAATTCAATAATTGCCATATGTGCACTATCACTTCTTCTTGGTGAAAGTTTAACAACACGCGCATATCCACTATTACGACCATCAAATTTGTCAATATTTTTTATTAAAATACTAATAGCCTCTTTTGATAACTGACCTTCTACTTTACGTATGATTTCTACTTTTGAGCCATTAGCTCGTTTCACTTTTGTAATTACTTTGTCAATAGCACTTTTTGATTCTTTTGCTTTTGCTTCAGTTGTCTCAATACGACCATAAATAATCAAGCTATTTAAAAGCGAATTAAGAAGTGCTTTTCTTTGCGAACGCACCCGTCCAAATTGTCTTCCTGTTTTACAGTGTTTCATAAAAATTCTTAAAATTTATTTATTCTTCTTTTTCATCTTCCGCCTTTTCAATTTCCTCTAGTTCTTTTTTAACTACAGGAGAACCTCCAGACAATGCACTAAATTGTTCCACTAAAATATCCACGCTCCTGTCAAATGCCTCCTGCGGAGTAATGCTCCCGTCTGTTACAATTTCTAAAGTGACTTTATCATAATCTGTTCGTTTTCCGACACGCATATTTTCAACATTATAATTTACACGTTTTACCGGAGTGTACACAGCATCAATAACAATTGACCCAAGCTCTTTTTCACGATTCGTCTGTTTATCAGAAGGAATATAACCGATTCCTTTTTCAATTGTCAATTCCATTTCAAGAGTAGCCTTTTTATCTGTAAGTGTAGCAATTACTTGTGATCCATCGACAATATCAACATCAGCAGAAGTTTTAATATCTGCTGCCGTTACCTCTTTTTCTCCTTTTGCCTTAAGAGATACTATCACTTTATCATCTGTATACATACGAAAACGCACTTGCTTCAGATTTAAAATAATTTGCACAACATCTTCCATTACACCATCAATTGCTGAAAATTCATGCGACACACCTTTAATTTTAACAGATGTAATAGCAGAACCTTCTAACGAAGAAAGTAGCACCCTACGAATTGCATTTCCGATTGTTGTACCATATCCAGGAAAACAAGCAGGAATCTCAATGGTCCCCGTATTGTTTTTACCTTCCTTGTACTGTGACGCCTCTGGTATTGATATTATTGACATATTTTTTTATTAAAATAAATAAATTATAAAAAATACTATTTTGAGTAAAATTCAACTATAATCTGTGCATTAATATTTGCATCAAAATTATCACGTTTTGGAAGTGAAACTATTTTTCCACTCATATTTTTTTGATCCAAACTCAACCAACTAACAACATGTTTTCTATTTTTAATATATTGCTCTTGATTTTTAAAGTAACCATTTTTTTTCTTTGCTGGATTAATTGTAATTTCATCACCAACTTTTACTTCATAAGAAGGAATTGACATTTTTTTCCCATTTACATAAATCATAGAATGATTCACAATTTGCCTTGCCTGAGGTCGCGTCTGAGCAAATCCCAAACGATACACAACATTATCCAATCGTTGTTCTAATCTAGCTAAAAGTAAATTACCCGTAACACCTGGACGATTTTTTACATCCTCATAATGTTTACGAAATTGTTTTTCCAAAATACCATAAATATATTTGGCTTTTTGTTTCATCACGAGTTGCTTGCCATATTCACTTTTATTACGTGAAAAATTTTTACCATGCACACCAGGCGCATAATTTTTTCGTGATAAAATTCTATCATATTTTTCTGTACCATATATATTTTCGCCAAATCGACGACAAATTTTTGCTTTTGGTCCTGTATATCGAGCCATATTCTACTTATAATTATAATGTAATTATTAATTTATTATACGCGACGTGGTTTACGACGTCTGCACCCATTATGTGCTATTGGCGTAATATCTTTAATCAAACTAATTTCAAATCCTTTTGCAGCAAGCGTCCTAATTGCAGCATCACGTCCACCTCCAACACCTTTTACAAATACCTGTAATTCTTTAATATTATTTTTTTGCACCTTTTCTACAACAGCATTTACAATCTGCGCTGCTGCATATGGTGTTGATTTTTTTGCACCCTTAAATCCAATGACTCCTGCACTTGACCAACCCAAAACCGCACCGTTAAGGTCTGTAATTGTCACAATTGTATTATTATAAGTAGACTGAATATGTGCTTGACCTTTACGGATTTGCCTATTATTTTTATTTCTATTTTTTTTAATAGGTTCTCTATTTTCTTTACCACTAGACAGCACACTCCCACCAGCAGATTTCGTTTCCGCTGATTTCTTTATTTCTTCTACAACTACCCCTTTTTCTTCTTTTTTACTCATTTTATCACTCATGATACTGTATATAAATTCTTTTACAAAAATATTATTAAACTCTAAAAAATTCCTATGTCTTTGATGCAGCATTTGCTCTTCCGCTCCCTGCTGTCATACGTTTATTGCCACGAACTGTTCGATTATTTGTTTTTGTACGTTGTCCTCGTACTGGCAATCCTCTTTGATGTCGTGTACCTCGATAACAACCTATTTCCTTTAATCGCCTCACATTCATTTTACGTTCATGCCGCAATTCTCCCTCAACCTTATTATCATTTTCAATGATTTCACGTAACTGATTTGCATTCTCTTGAGTAATATCCTTCGTTCTAGTAGTTGGATCAATTTTTAAACTCTTAAGAATTTCTCTACTAGTGGATAGACCAATACCAAAAATATATGTCAACGACACATCAATACATTTTTCATCTGGAATATTAATACCTGCAATACGAATCATAATTAAATAATTTTAAATTTAAAAAAATTTTATAATACTCTATATTATTTTATAAAATCAATGTGGTTGATGCAGTTCCAAGAAAGCGCTAATAAATGATTAAAGCGTAATTTTTATACACTGATATCAAATTTATTTGCACCCGACGCAAAAATACGTCAACCACATTGATTTTAGCCCTGACGTTGCTTATGTTTTTTGTTAATACAGATAACATAAACCCGCCCATGACGACGAACTATCTTACATTGTTTACATATTTTCTTTGCTGAGGCACGAACTTTCATTTCTATACTTTTACAAAATTAATAAAAATCTCACTCAAAATCCAATTCATAACTTGATTTACAATCTCTGTGTAATTCTACCTTTCGTCAAATCATATGGACTTATCTCTACTAATACACGATCACCTGGCAACAATCTAATATAATGCACACGCATCTTACCAGAAATATGTGCCAATATTTCATGACCATTATCCAACTCAACACGAAATGTTGTACTTGGTAACGTTTCTATTACCACACCTTCCAATTTAATTGTATCCTTTTTTGCCATACATAGACTATATAAAATATTCTAGAAATTACATATACACATATAAAAACAAGAGGGTGTTATCCACACTATAAATTCATTCCTAAATCTTGACTATCTACTACAGGAGAACCTCTTCACATTTGTATATTATATTTTTTCTGAACATGTAATATCTATATTACCAAATAATAAAATATTGTCAAGGGCTTACACCTCTCACCTCATTATTTTTTACTTTACAAATATATCTGTCATAAAACCAAATCGTGACACACGATTTGCTATAAATTCCGGAAATCTAGGAAATACACTTTCTATAGTAATTTTTTCTATCTCATCCCCATAGTTATCTTCCATAATTTTTAATATCTCTTTATGTTTTTTGCCAATAATATCCTTTTTAAAAGTTGTCACATCTACAGTTGCCACGATATCAGCTATTCCCTGTGCCACCATATTTATTGATTCTTTTTCAAAATTAGGCACAACATCTTTATATCTCATTTCCACATTAACTTTATTTGAATCATATTGGTGATATTTTTTCACTAAATTTGACTCCATAATAGCTAAAACATCATCCTCTGAAAAAACTAACGCCTTCACATGCACTACCATTTCATACATAAACTGTTTTGCCATTGTTCCCGCACTTACGTTTGCTTCAGAATTAATCACTTTTTGCATAACATTTTTATCTATTAATACTTCATTATCTGGACGTAATAATCCTGTTATTTGTTCCATAACATATTGATTCGATTCACTTGCCATCTCCTCTTGTGCTTTTTTTATATCTGTTTCAGTTACTACAGCAACACCAACTCCTCCAGTCCCTCCACCAGTCATAGCCTTTTCACTAACTGCGTAAAACTTATTTTTTTTTGGTCCACCCTCAAATCCAGGTATCGAAAATTTTGTTGGACCAAGGTTACCTTTAGCACCTGGCTTATCAGCAATAACCAATGCCTCTATTTTACCAGGTTTACCATCTGTCATTCCAGGAACTACAATTTGGTTTACTAATCGAAAAAGAGTACCATCTTGTGCTAAAAATCTTGTAGTTGCAACAAGCGGTTGTTGTTTATCACTATATTCATTAAAAATTGTAATTTTACCCTGTGCTTTTTGTGCACTCACATCACCACTTCCAGTTGCATTAAATGTTTTTGTAAATGTTACATCACGCTCAATAAGTCGTGCCGGAAGTAATCGCCTTTCAGCATCATACACGCCTTGGTCTGTTTGTGCTGTTAATTCCATTTTTTCATCAATTTTAATATGTTTTGCTTCTGCAGAAATTTTTGTTTTTGGTAACAAAATAACCAACAAAATAAATATGATCAATGCAATACCAAAAAAAATAAAACTTTTAACAACAGTACCTGTTGTGGACGAGAAAGCTACCTTATCATGTTTTTTTAACTTTCGTAATTTTTGTGACTTTTCAATTTGTTGTAAAGTTTTTCTCTGTTGTGAATGAATACTATTTGTGACTCTATTAGATAATTGAGCTTTACGTAATGATTGTTCGTATTCATCTAGATGTGCAACCTCTTCATTTTGTCCTTGTGTTTGATATCTAACCTGACGTTCTTGTTGATATTTGTGTGGTACAACATCATTTTTGATAACCTGTTTTTTAGACACATATTGTTGCATATTATTTTCATTATGCACATCTTGTTTTTTTTCTGTTTGCTTCACAGAATTTATATAAGATCCTTGCTCATGTCCACTAAACCCATACCCTCGTTTTATAACATCATTAGATTTCTGAAGTTTATGTATGCCTGCAATACTTGCACCTTGTGCATTATCGTCAACAAAAAATGATTGAGAACCCATATCCATGTTTGTTCTCTGATGAGTTTTTTCTGTCATAATCTTCTGAGCATATTTTGGAATAGATTTTTTTTCTGATTGTATCAATGACACAGAATTTTCAATTTCACCTTCATCTTCCTTCGCAATAAAAGGTTGAATTGCAATACCAGCACGTTGTGCAAATACAATCCCATCTTCATCTCTTGTCATGAGTATGATATTTTTGTTATATTTTTTTGCTTCTTGTGCAAGTAATTTTAAATTTACAACACTTTGCAAAAGCAAAGCATGTTGTGGCACAATGATTGCAATATCATTCCCATTCACACGATAAATACGATCAATTACTGTAGTAATTTCCTCATCCACATCTATGTATATTTTTTGTTGATTCATCATAAATTAATATTATTTTTGAACATCTCGCATGGCACGATGTAAAATTTGTGACATTGTTTTTTCTTTTGTTGACATTTCTACAATTAAATTTGCTAATGCCATAGGCGTTACATCCTGTGGACTAGTCAATTCATTTGTTCTATCAATTATATTAATAACATCTTTTGGTTGTAAAAAATTTACACTTGGCATTTTTGTAAATGGTAATTGTTTAGTCCACTCTCCATCCATAAGCACATTGCCAATTTCAGGAAGGGCGCTCCCACCACCACACAAATATATACTCGATGGTAACAAATCTTTTTCAGCGAATTCCATAAGTGATAACTCAACACCTCCAAGCCATACTTTACCATCTTTAGTAAGCACTCTTGCAAATTGTTCTGATACATTTTGAGGTAATTTTCCATATGAGTATTTCATCTTAAGAACTTCTGCCTCATCAAATGAAACACGCAAAGACTGTGACAATCTCTTAGTAAACGCACGACCTCCTAGAGCGAACATTTTTGTACCTTCAAGCCCACCATTGCGCACAACTGCAATATCTGTAGTACCACCACCAATATCAATAAATATACCACTAAAATCTAAAATATCTTCATACCCAACAGAAGCTGAGACAGCATAAGGTTCAGCAGCAATACGTATAAGATCAAGTTGTAATTCTTCCGCAATCATATCAACTGCGCCTAAATGCATAAGTGGTGCATATGCATTAAACACACTAATTGACAAACTCTTTCCTTGAAAATTAAGCGGATTTGTAACCCTATATCCATCAATTCGTACATCCACAATTGCTGCATTAATTAATTTTACATCCACACTACGTCCAAGCTCCCATTCCATTTGTTCCTTAATTCTCTCAAAAGCCTTCCATTGAACTCTTTGAATGATATCTTTAAGCTCAGGTAAATTAATACGGTCTGCTGGATTTGCTCTCTCATAATGTACTGTCGTTGTCGTCCCTTTCACTAATTCACCAGCAACACCCATAACAGCATGCGTAACCTCTTCTATGCCAGCTATTTGCTTAGCTTCACTTATTGCCTGATTACACGCATCAATCACACCATTTATATTAGAAATTGCACCACTTTGCATATTACCTCTTTTTTGTTTTTGCCTTCCCACACCAACTACCACACCCTTTTTATCTTCTTTATCTAACTTGAATACCAAAGACTTTACCATCTCTGTACCAACATCGAGTGCTAAATAATATTCCGCTTTATTATGTTCTTTTTTAAATTTATCAAAAAAACTCATCATTTATTCTTTTTATTTTCTACTACAAATAATCCCATCCTATCTTGAATTGTACCACATGTTTGCAATCCTTTTTGTGCACCATAATAATCAACAACACTATCCCCATTTATACTACCCCACACAATACACTTCTTAAGTGGTAATCGATATAGAACAGCTGCAAAAAATCCGCTAGCAAATGCATCTCCTGCGCCAGTAGCATCACACACTGGTTTATTAATTGTTTTTGTATGATACATATTTTTACCATCACATACCCAAGCACCCCGACGACCATCTGTCACCACAACTATTCCATTATCATTTTGCATATGCTCTCTTAATATTGTTAATAAATATCGTTCATCTGAAAACTCTTCTTTAGTATACGATAAATTAAACTTTGACACAATTTCACGTGCTTCCGATTTATTTACAAAAATAATATTTGCATGATGTATTAAATCTAAAACAATATCTACATCTTGCTTAATATTTTTGCCTCCTGGATTATAAACTAATTTAAGTTTCGTATTTAACAATTTGTCATGAATTATTTGCACATTATCTCTAATATTTTCCCCATACAGGGACCCCACAAAACACCAATCAAAATCATCCAAATCCTGTTTTTTAATTATTAATTCTTCACCAACATCTCGATTAACAAAAATCGTACGCTCCCCTTCATTTGCATCTACAACAACAACTGATATATCAGAATTTTTTCCTTGTTTTACATTTATTTTTCTAGTATTTACATGCTCACTATCTAATATTTTTCTAATCCATTCCCCATCATAATCATCACCAATATTGCCTAAAGATGATACGTCAATACCTAAACGAGACAATCCTATAGAAACATTGCAAGCACAACCACCAGGTGCATTGAAACGGTCCTTTACATGTATTTTGCCTCCATAACGAAAACAAAATTGTTTTACTTTACTTTGTTCCATATCTGAATCAACTACCGCACCAGAGGTAACTGGTAAAAAAATATCTTTTCCCATACTACCAATACAAAGTACTCTACTTTTCGATATGCCACAATATTTTGTAATGATTGATTTTGTATTTTTCATTTTACCGTTTCTGAAATTGTTAGTAATCTGTTATATTTACACAAGCGCTCTCCTCTGGATAATGAACCAGTTTTAATAAAATCAGCAGAAATACCTACTGATAAATCAGCAATAAAATCATCAATCGTCTCTCCGCTTCTATGTGATACAACTACTTTTAAATTATTATCCTGAGCCAATCTCACACAATCCAATGTTTCACTGACCGTGCCAATTTGATTTGGTTTAATGAGCACTGAATTACAAGATTTTTCATCAATAGCTCTTTGTAATCTATCAACATTAGTTACAATCAGATCATCTCCTATAAGCATAATTTGTTTATCAAATTTTTCATACATAGTATGCCATCCTTCCCAATCATATTCACTTAACCCATCTTCAATACTCATAATATAATACTCATTTATCCATTTTTGATATTCATCTAAAAGTTCTGAGACTGTAAATGCTTTATCTTCAAGTTCAAATGTATAATGACCACATTTTTCATGATAAAACCAATTTGCTGCTGAATCAATTGCGATATTAATCTGTTCACCCATTCTATAACCTGCTGTTTTTGTAGCTACTTCAATAGCTTTAAATGGTTCTGTATTACTTTTAAGTCTAGGTGCAAATCCACCTTCATCTCCAACTGAAGTTGCTAATTTTTTATCAGCAAAATATTTTTTAAGCACATGAAAGATTTCTGCACCAGCACGATATTGCTCTTTAAATGAATCTATGCCACTAGGAACAATCTTGTATTCTTGAATGGCTAACCCGCTATCCGCATGCTGTCCTCCATTTATAATATTAAACATTGGGATGGGCATGTCCACTTCTTTTGTATTATGTAAATCAGCAATATATTTATATAAAGGTTTTTTAATACTAATTGCACCAGCACGACAACTAGCAAGAGAAACTGCCAAAATTGCATTAGCTCCTAAATTTTCCTTATTATCACTACCATCAAGCTCTATCATTTTATCATCAATAGCTCTTTGTTCTTTTACTTCCATGCCTACAACGGCCTCACTTATTTTAGTATTAATATTTTCAACGGCTTTCAGCACCCCCTTCCCTCCATAACGCTCTTCATTACCATCCCTCAACTCAAGCGCTTCAAATTCACCAGTAGAAGCACCACTAGGAACTTGCGACCAAGATTTGGTACCATCATCTAAATATAATTCTGCTTCAACTGTTGGATTACCCCTAGAATCTAAAATCTCACGCGCAATCATCTTCTTTATTTTTGCCATATTTTTTTATTATTCTTATTATTCACTGAAAAATGTTTACGAAAATCAGAATTATATAATTTTTGTAATTCTGCAAACATCTCCTAACTAATTATATCACACTCATTCACATTTTTCATCTTTACACAAAAGCATATTAATACCAGGCATTTCTTCACCCCCTAAATAAGCAAGCATGGCCCCACCTCCCGTTGATACAAAGGAAATTTTATCCAATAAACCACTTTCATCCACCATTTGTGCACTCTCTCCTCCTCCAATAAGACTAAAAGCTTCAATATTATTTGCTATTTCTTTAATTAAAGATAATGTACCCTTTTTATATTCATTTTTTTCAATAAGTCCCATAGGTCCATTCCATACAATCGTTTTTGCATTTTTTATTATATTACAAAAACGCTCAATTGTTTTTGATCCAATATCTAAATATTTATATTCAAAATCAACTGGAAAAATAACGTCATCTCCAAATTTCATATCACGTTCTTTCGCCTCCACTGCAATTTTGCCACCTACTAATACAGTGCTGTATTTTTTAGAAAAAGTATTTATCATTGGAACTTTTGTATCTATCTTAGCACCACCAATAATTGCAACGGCAGGTTGAGTTGGTTCATACTTTACACGTCTCAAATTTTCTAATTCTTTTTGCAACCACAATCCTGCATAAGATGGAATACATCGCGTAATTGCGTGTACTGATGCATGTTTTCTATGCGAAACTCCAAATGCCTCATTTACATAAATATCAAATGGAGCACATAATTTTGCAGCAAATGTTTCTCTATCTTCTTTTTCTTCTTTAAAAAAACGAACATTCTCCAATAATAACAACTCATTTTGTCCTAAGTCGTTCATTGCTTTAATAACATTTCCCCCAATACATTTTGATGTAAATACTACCTTTCGTTGAAATATCCTAGTAATATCATCAGTTATTTTTTTAAGAGAAAATCTCTCATCAATTTTGCCATTTGGACGACCAAAATGTGTAAGTAATGCAATATGACTTACACCATTATCAATCAAATAATCAACGGTGTCTTTCGCCGCTAATATTTTATAAGTTGATTTAACATCACCTTCATCATCAAGTAAAACATTAAAATCAACCCTCACTAACACTTTCTTTCCATAAACTTTTACATCTTGTATTTTTTTTATTTTTATATTATTCATCTCTTAATATTTTAAAGACTAAATTACATTATCCCATACCAATAAGACCAATAATGAGTCCAAGAACAACCATAACAGCAGTAAAAATCCACGCTCGCATAGTGACCTTCGGTTCTGGCCAACCCATCGCCTCAAAGTGGTGGTGAATTGGGGCAGCAAGAAATATTTTTCTCTTAAAAAACTTCTTTGATATAATTTGTAATAATGCACTTCCAGACTCTAATACATATATAAAAACAATAATAAAAAGAACAGCTACAGAATCCGTAAGCATTGCCACAACACCCAAAGTAGCGCCAAGACTTATTGCTCCAGTATCTCCCATAAAAAATCGAGCAGGATAAACATTAAACCACAAGAATGCTAACAAAGCACCTGAAATAGCCATACAAAATGATGCAAGATCAATCTTATTTTGTGAAAACGCAATAATAGTAAAAGCTGAAAATGCCATCATAAGAATACCGGCATTGAGTCCATCTAGACCATCTGTTTCATTGGATGAAAAAGCCATAAAAAGAATTACTCCTATGAAAAGTGGAATATACCACAACCCTATCCCAAAATCACCAATTGCTGGAATATGAATTATATCCCAACCTAATTTTGAATAAAACCACCAAGCACCCAAGGCAGAAATGCCGAAAAGCCACCAAAATCTAACAGCAAACCTCATACCACCACCCTTATTACTACCCCAACCGCGTACACTCATGACATCATCAAATAAACCTAACACACCAGTCGTTACAAGTGCAAAGAGTGGTAAATAAGTCTGTTGTCTAGAGAAAAAATCTAATCGTGCTATAAAACCCTTATCAAACAACTGCGCAAAAATTGGAAATAAATATTCTGAAGCAAAAATTAACACAAAGATACTCATCCAAACAATGACTCCTCCCATAGTAGGTGTACCTGATTTATCAGCATGCAATGTATTAACATACTGTAATTGATCACCCTGTACTCCATTATTTTTGATTTTAATACCAAATTTATATTTATATAAAAAATGAGTCCAAATTGGAGTAATTAGAAAGGCAATAATAAAAGCAATCATACCCGTAAGCATAATTTTTAAAACATTAACCACTTCTGGTGTACTACAAATGTCATTTACTCCTATATGCATACACATTATTATAACACAAAAATATAATACCTGTATATATGAACACACTATTAAACTTTCTGCTATGCACACATCATTGTTAAAATAACATCATATAATTATACAAAATATTCATTATAAAACTTCTTTTTACAAGAAAAATAAAATTACACAAGCAATTTAAAAATATGTTCAGAGTATGCAATATTTTAATTTACTGCCATACATAATTTTCAAATGTCCATGCACTCATTTTTTGAACATCATCAAAGCGATGATAATCATCAAGTACAATTGATATTATTTTATGCTTTTTATTTGCATCAGATGTAACCATCGCCAAACAATATCCTGCTCGTGGTGTGAATCCCGTTTTTGCTCCCACCAAATTTGGCAATTCACCTATCAAACGATCTGTATTTTTGAGCTCATGTTCAAATTTACCATCTACGGATTTAAACACGACTTCTTTTGTGCGCATCATATCCCATAAAACATTGTATTTGTCATATTGCAACAAATGTGCAATAGCCCGTGCAATATCATATGCACTTGAATAGCAAGACTCTACATCAGCATCAAACTCCAATCCGGAAGGACGACAAAAATGTGTATTACCCGCACCAATCTCTTTCATACGTGCATTCATTAATTTAGCAAATTCTTCTTCACTACCAGCAATATGAACTCCTAAAACAGTTGCGGCATCATTAGCACTAAACATAAGCATTGACCGCAAAACATCCTTTAAATAAACTTTTTCACCCGTGTGAAATGGTTCACTATTACAAATCACAGAGGTTGGGCAACCAACCGTTGTGCCCTCAATATGCATAACAGATTCTGGAATTGTCACAACTTCATTCAAATCCCTCACACGATCAATGGTTATCATGGCAGTAACTAACTTTGTAATTGAAGCAAGTGATCTCTTTTGTGTAGCATTTTTTTCATATAAAATTGTACCTGAATCCACATCAAGTATAATTGCTGCATGTGCATTTTCTAAAGTTAAATCTGAAAAATTTTTTTTCTTAATTGGTTGATATGTAGCATGTTTTAACGAATTATTTTCTTTTGCTAAAACTGTCTTCAATTGATTTTGAATACTTGCCTGATTTATATTTTTTTGTATATTCTTATGTTTTTCAACTTGTGTTTGCTCAGTCTTATTCTCCACATGACTCAAAAAAACAGTCGCTCCTAGAAGGAATGCAAAAAACAAAAATACTGCGATGGGATAAGTCGCAAGCGTCGTGCGCTGTTTTTGTGTCATTTCCTCTTTCATTAAATATCATTATTATTTTGGTCATTATACAAGATCGCATCGATACGCTTGTCATTAGACAGTTCATCATATTCTGGTAATTTTTCTATAGAATCAAGTCCAAGCACACGCAAAAAATCCATAGTAATATTATATTGCTGTAATTTCCTACTATCATCACTTATAGTTTTTTTAATGAGGCCTCTTCGTAACAAATTACGCAAAGTGAAAGAACAATTTACACCACGAATTGCCTCAATATCAATTTTATTTATTGGACCACGATATGCGATAATCGCCAAAACCTCACTAGCAACAGGTGTTAACGGTCCCTCCAATTCTTTTCTTGTTATTTGTTCAATAATTTTTGCTGAACTTGGGTGTGTCACAATTTGTATTTGTTTATTTTGTACCAAAATATGCAACCCACAATTTTCTCGTTTTTTATACTCTTTCTGCAACTTAATAATAACATCCAAAACTTCATCATCAGACAATTCTAATAATTCTCCAATACGAGAAAAA
This sequence comes from uncultured Micavibrio sp., assembly GCA_964534895.1. Classification (GTDB taxonomy): domain Bacteria; phylum Patescibacteriota; class Minisyncoccia; order Moranbacterales. Next base: position 18,282 of record CAZHQB010000001.1, on the reverse strand, counting down.
GAAATTTCTCTACCATACATAAATAATACAGATTCCAAAAGTTCTACCATATTTTGTTCTTGTTTGTTCATATATATTTAATATTATTTCCTTAATTCAATATCAGCAAAAATCTTAGACTGTTTAGCTATAATTATTTGTTGTTTAACAAGCTCTAACAAAGCTAAGAATGAAATTACTACTTCAGATTTATCATTTGCATCTGCCGTAATATCAGAAAATACAGTTACTGCTCTATTTTTCACGCTATGTTGAATTTCTGCAATACGACGTTCAAGCGAAATGACATCACTAACAATTTTTTCTTCCATTTCTTCTACACGAGGAATCGCATGAAGCGAAACCAAAAATGCGTCCCTTATATCTTTTACAGTTATATTTTTAGGTGGACAAAAATATGCATCTTGCCCCCATACACCACCATTACCATACATACTCTGCGATTGTTCAAACAATTCTTTAAAAATTTCATTATGTCTTTTAAAGACTTCTAATGCAGCTAATTGTAACTCTAATTCTTTTAAATCTTCTTCTTCATCATCATCTAATTTAAGCAGTGGCAACAAAGCCTTTGATTTGATTAAAATCAATTTTGCAGCAACAGATAAGAAATCTGCAAGATTATATAAAGAAATATTTTTATGTTTATTAATGTAGTCTAAATATTCATCCGCAATCTTAGCAAGAGATACTCTAGTTATATCTACCTTTTCCTTTTCTATTAAATCTAAAAGGAGATCCAGAGGACCTTCAAATTGCTCCATTTTTACTTGATATGTCATGCGCATATTATATCATAAACTATAAATAATACTAACTCAAACTACAACTCCACCACCTAAGCAATATTGTTCATCATAAAATACTGCATATTGCCCAGGTGTTATTCCTGGATCTTTTTGATTAAGAATAACATGTGCACCATTTTTGTCATAAACATCAATATTGCAAGTATAAAAGTTTTCACCGTGACGTAACTTTACTAATAATTCTTTTTTTATCGGAATTTTTCCAATACAATTTATATTTGCTATGTCAAAATTATCACGCCTTTGATCATTTCCCGTATATCCATGTGTGAGATAAATGATATTTTTTTCTACATCTTTACCACAAACATACCAAGGTCCATTATTTATATTAATACCACGCCTTTGTCCTATTGTATAAAAATAAAAACCATCATGCTCACCAAGTTCTTTACCAGTTTCTTTTTCTATAAATTTCCCTTTTTTTATGCCTAAATGTTCTTTAACAAAATCAGAAAAAGCAATCTTACCCAAAAAACAAATGCCTTGTGAATCTTTACGCATTGCAGTTGCTAAATTATTTTGTATAGCATATTGCCTCACCTCTTTTTTATTCATTTTACCAATCGGAAATAAGGCTTTTTGCAATTGCTCTTGACGCATCATTGCTAAAAAATATGTCTGATCTTTTACAAGATCAGGTGCACGTTTAAGTTTTACGCTTCCATTTTTTTGTTCTTCAATTTGAGCATAATGGCCTGATGCTATTTTGTCAAAATCTTTACCAAATTTATCATAAAAAGCACCAAATTTAATTTCTCGATTGCAAAGCATATCTGGATTCGGAGTTAATCCCTTTCGTACAGCATCTATAGTATAGTTTACTACACGCTCATAATACTCTTTTTGCAATGGTACAGTATTCAATTTAACATCACATTGCTTACACACCTTCTCTACATACGATAAATCTTTTTCCCACGGACATTCACCCAAAAAAGACATCTCATCTTCAAGCCAAATTTTGAGATAAAATGCTTCCAAATCATGACCTTGAGTCTTCAATAAATGCAAGGCAACAGAACTATCAACACCACCACTGACTAATACTGCTATTTTCATATTTTATCTATTTATTAAAACATCCAATAATGACTCGTTAAGCAAAAATTGCCACAAAAAAGCTAAAATAATTACAAAAAGAATTATATAAATTATAGTTTTTATTAAAAATCTCTTCATATATTTAATACTTACTTTTTCTTTGTTTAACAACAAACTTAAATTTCAATCCATCAACTTCTTTCTCTTCACATGATATTTCATTAAAATCCTCATCATCATATTCTGGAAAAAATACATCTGCCTTATCATCTTCTTCATCCACAATTGTCAAATTCAACGTATCTGCCAATGGCAAAAATAAATTATAAATAGTTCCACCTCCAATAATAAAAATTTTATCACTTCCCTGCGCATTTTTAGCCATAATAATTGCATCATTAAGTGACTGTACAACCTTAACATCTTCATCGGCCATCTCTTTAAATGCCATAACAATATTAGTTCGTTCCGGTAATGCGCATAGTCCCAATGATTTAAAAGTATTATATCCCATAATAACAGGATGCCCCCGTGTCAATTCTTTAAAACGTTTTAAATCACCAGGTATATTCCAAATTAAATCATTATTTTTTCCCAATTCATTATTCTTTCCAATGGCTGCTATTATTATAATTTCACATTTTTTATTTTTCATTTATAATTTTTATTTTTTATATTGAAACTGGTGCTTTTATAGCTGGAGCCGGATCGTATCCAACTAATTTGAAATCATTATATACAAATCCAAAGATATCTTTTATTTCTGGATTTAATTTCATTACTGGTAAAGTTTTTGGAGTACGCAATAATTGTTTATTGACTTGATCTATGTGATTATTATAAATATGTACATCCCCAAACGTATGTACAAAATCTCCAACTTCTAAATTACACACTTGTGCCATCATCATTGTTAAAAGTGCGTAACTTGCAATATTAAATGGCACCCCCAAAAAGACATCTGCACTTCGCTGATACAATTGACATGATAATTTACCTTCTGTTACATAAAATTGAAACCATGCATGACATGGTGGCAAAGCCGCCTTACCATTTGCCACATTTTCAGAAAAAGATTTGGTAGTATCTGGCAAAACACTAGGATTCCAAGCTGACACTATAATACGTCTATTTGTTGGGTTTGTTTTAATTTCGTTAACTGCTATTGAAATTTGATCAATTCCCTCATTGGCCCAATTCCTCCACTGTGCCCCATATACTGGTCCCAAATCTCCATTTTCATCAGCCCATTCATTCCAAATATTCACACCATTATTCTTAAGATACTCAATATTAGTATCGCCGCTAAGCAACCATAATAATTCATATACAATTCCTTTGAAAAATACTTTTTTTGTCGTTAATAGAGGAAAACCTTCTGACAGATCAAAACGTAATTGTCTCCCAAATATACTCCTTGTACCAGTACCTGTACGATCATCTTTTCCTACACCATTATCACGAATATCTTTTAATAATTCTAAATATTGTTTCATATTTTTTTATAGCTTTATTAAACAATTTCATAAATATCATTATGTATATCCTCAATTGACCTTAATTCTCCATTTTTTACACATTCTATACGTATCCAATTTTTACTATTTCTAGATAACCACAAAGCACTTCTACGAGCATTCTTTAAATAATCCATACTTTGCTCTACTAAATCTTTCTTTCCATCTTTTTGATATTGTTTTTTCTGTTGTGATTGTTGCAAAAGCCCAACAGAAGTTGTGACAGGTACATCAAGATAAATTACTTTATCTGGCCGTGGTAATTTAAATATATCATATTCTAATTTTTCAAGCCATGTCAAAAATTTCTTACGTTTAATTGGTTCAAATATTTTTCCTCCTTGATGAATTTGATTCGCACTAACATATCTATCTAATATAACAATACGACCATCATTAAGCCATCTTTTTAATTTTTCTGATGATTCAAAACGATCTGCCGCATACAATACCGACGTAATGTGTGGATCTAAAGTTAAAAAATTTCCATACTCGCCAGTTAAACATTCACCAATAAACTCTCCAAAAAAATTTTTTTCATACTGCGGGAAATCCATGGTATTTACTTTTACACCATCTTTTTTTAATTTATTCACAAGCAACTTTGTTTGCGTCGCTTTTCCTGACCCATCTGAACCATCTATCACAATCAACTTTCCAAATTTCATTTTATTATAATCTACTAAATAAATTAAAAAATAATCCAACAACTTATAATTCTTCTTGTCTATAAAAATTCAAATATTTTATAATGTTTATTGCATTTACTCGTTATATTATACTCAATTTTGTCCACATGTGCTTTATTTGGGCCACTTTTACACCAAGATATTATTTTCTCTAATTGCTCATCAGTACCACATGCCTCAGCCGTTACAGTCCCATCCATATTATTTTTAACATATCCAACCAAACCAATGCCATCAGCAAATTCCTTAGTTGATTTTCGAAAGTAAACACCTTGCACACTACCAGTAACTCTAATTGTAACATGTTTATCCATATTATTATATCTATAATCTTACGAATAATTTTATATTAAAAAAATTCAAAAATCATTATTGTAGAATTTATTCAAATACTTTCATAATCACGCATAACTAATTGAGCATCGACTTGCTTTATTATTTCTATAACAACAGAAACAATAATTAAAATACTCGCTCCTCTGATTGTAAGAGTTTGAGAATTTGTAATAAATGCTTGAACAATAATAGGAAGAACTGCAATAAGTCCCAAAAATAATGAACCTGTAAGAGTAATACGATTCACTATTTTACCTAAATATTCTGCTGTTTCATTACCTGGTCGCATACCCTCTACATAGCCCCCTTGTCTTTGTAAATTTTCTGCAATTTTTTCTGGATCAAAAATTACAGCCGTATAAAAATATGTAAAAGCTACAACTAATAGGAAATATGTTATTCCATATACCCATTGATTTGCAAAAAGGTTGGTAAGGGTTGTTCCAAATGCTGCAAGAGTTCCATTATTCATTTGCATCAAAAATTGCCCAATCATTCTAGGAAAAAGTACCAGAGAAACAGCAAAAATAATCGGTATGACTCCGGCTTGATTCACACGAAGTGGCAAATGAGTACGTACTCCACCATATTGTTGTCCACCACGAGCTCTACGCGCATATGATACGGGTATAATTCGCTGACCTTCAGTAACAAAAACAACTCCCAAAATCGTAACAATAGTAATACCCAAAAAGGTCAAATAAGTAAAAATTTGAGTCGAATCAAAGGTTGCCTTAAATTGTATAAAAGCTGTGGGAAGACTGGCAACAATACCGGCAAAAATTATAATCGACACACCATTACCTAATTTTTTCTCTGTAATAAGTTCACCAAGCCACATCAGAAATATTGTACCAGCTACTGCTGTTAAAACCATAATTACAAAATTGAATGAATTTAAATTTTGAATTACACCTTGTGATTTTAATAATGTAATCATACCAACTGTTTGAACAATGGCTAATGGTACAGTTAACACACGTGTAATCATATTAAATTTTTGACGTCCTGCTTCCCCTTCCTCTTTATTCATCTGCTCAAACTTTGGTACAATCATCGTCATAAGTTGCATAATAATCGAAGATGTAATATATGGACCAACTCCCAACAAAACAATCGAGATGTTAGACAAACCACCTCCAGAAAACATATTTAACATTCCCAACAATTGATTTGACTCAAAAAGTTCCTGCAATCTCTCTACACTTACACCTGGAAGCGGAATATTTGCAGCAAAACGAAAAACTATCAATACAAAAAATATAAATAATATTTTGTTACGCAATTCTTTTACTGCAAAAATATTTTTGAATTTTCCAAGCATAAAAACATAAAATTAAACTAAATAAAACCTGTGTCCAAATATACACCAAATTTTTCTTTTTTACAAGTATTTTGTGTATCTATTTTTTTAATCCATTAACAAACTCTTCATAAATCTCTTGTAAAATTTCAAATGGCGGTTTATCATCTTCTGACATCCTCTGCATTTGTAACTTTATAAATTCCATCTTTACTTCACTAATTTCATCAAAAGCTTCATTTCCTTCTAATGATTTAGAAAATACCAGCAAAGCATCCTTAACATACCTAATAAATTCTCTACAGCCCTCACATTCAAAACAGTCTTCGATATTACTATATTTTTCAATAAGTGCACTTGCAATTTCTTGAATTTTTGCAACATTATGACTAGTTTGTGCAAATTCTTCATATATACTCACAAATATTTCCTCTTTTATACCAGTAGATTGAGACAATAAATAAATCTCTCCTTTTATCAACTCATCCTCTGTTTTTTCAATACTCCAAGATTCTTTTTTTGCACTCATAAATATCTCCTCTACAGATTTTATATATTCTATAAATTCTTTTGTCTCCTCATAATCCTCATATTTCTTTTTAAGTCTTTCACATACAATATTAATTCTCTCAAGAGAATTTTTGGTTGCAAGAATATTTTTTCTATAATATTCATCAAATGTTTTTTCTTTTTTTTCTGCTTTATTTATCTTTTTTGTCATTTTATTACAATTAAAATAAATTACACATCGATATTTTCAACTGTCTTTGCATGTGTTTGAATGAATTGCTTTCGTGGTGCCACCTCACTCCCCATAAGCAAATCAAATACCCTATCAGCTGATTCGGCATCTTCAATTGTTACTTGTTTCATTTTTCTATGTTCTGGATTCATAGTTGTTTCCCATAATTGTTCTGGATTCATTTCACCTAAACCCTTATACCTCTGCAGGGATAAACCTGCAATTTTTTTATCTTCATCAGTTTCTACATCAACATCATCTACTCCTAATTTTTTTAATAATTTCATTTTTTCTTCATCTGTGTAAACATAAAAAATCTTTTTACCTTTTTTGATTTGATAGAGTGGTGGCTGTGCTATGTAAATATAACCTTTTCTTACCAATTCTTCGTAATATCTATAGAAAAATGTTAGTAGTAATGTACGAATATGTGAACCATCTACATCAGCATCTGCCATAATGATAATCTTATGATATCGTAATTTATTTATATCCACTGTATCTCCAATTCCAGCTCCCATTGCTATTATTATCGGCTTTAACGTATCTGATTTTACAACTTTATCAAGACTAGTTTTTTCTACATTTACCAGCTTACCTCGCAAAGGTAAAATTGCTTGAAACATTCTATCACGCCCTTGTTTTGCACTGCCACCAGCAGAATCACCCTCCACAATGTATAATTCTGAATCATCCGCTTTACGACTAGTGCAATCAGCTAATTTTCCAGGCAAAGTCATACCATCTAGTGCACCCTTTCTAAGTACTGCATCTTTTGCAGCACGAGCGGCATTTCTAGCTCTTGCAGTAAGTAAACACTTTTCAATCATCGCTTTTGCATCTTTAGGATGCTCTTCCAAAAATGCATTAAATTCTTCAGCAAAAACACTCTGTACTACGCCTTTTACTTCAGGATTGCCAAGTTTCTCTTTTGTTTGACCCTCAAACTGTGGATTTGGCAATTTAACATTAATAACACACGTAAGGCCTTCTCTCGCATCTTCTGAAGTTAAATTCTTATCTTTTTCTTTCAAAATTTTATTATTTCGTGCATATATATTTAAACATCTAGTTAATGCACTACGAAATCCTGCAACATGAGTACCCCCCTCTGGATTTAATATATTATTTGCAAAAGCATGTAATCGTTCTTTGAAAGAATCTGTATATTGCAAAGAAATTTCAACATATATATCACCTTGCTTTTTTTCAATATAAACAGGAGTTTGATTACGTACCTCTTTATCACGATTAATAAATTTCACAAAAGAAATAATGCCAGAATCAAAATAAAAACTATGTCGCTTTGCTTTAAATGTATCATTTTTACCAGTCACTTCTCGCACATCTTCAATATCAAGATGAATTCCCTTTGTGAGATAAGCTTGATTACGTAAATGTTTTACAATCGTATCAAAATTAAATTCTATTTCTGGAAAAATAGTAGTATCCGGCTTAAATGTAATTGTTGTGCCAGTTTCGTTCTTCTTAACCTTACCTACTGCTTTCACTTTTCCTTGTGGTTTTCCCTTTTTATATTCTTGCATCCAAATCTTGCCCTCACGCTTTACCTCAGCCCTAGCCCACTCTGAGAGCGCATTCACTACAGACACACCAACACCATGTAACCCGCCAGATACTTTATATCCACTATCGTCACCTCCAAATTTTCCTCCAGCATGAAGAACTGTCATAACAGTTTCTAGTGTGGATTTTTTTGTTTTTGGATGTTTATCTACTGGTATACCACGACCATCATCGGACACTTCTATGATATTATCAGGTAAAATTCGTACTGTGCACTTAGTAGCATAGCCCGCCATTGCTTCATCAACACAATTGTCTACAGTTTCCCAAATGAGATGATGCAAACCTACCAAACCCGTCCCACCTATATACATTCCTGGTCGCTTCCTAACTGGCTCTAATCCCTCCAAAACCTGAATAGAAGATGCTCCGTATCCACTATTTTTTTTAGTTGTTTTCTTTTTAGCTACCATATTCATTAATATTTTTATCAAGTTATCTTGTAAGAAAATATAATTCTACCAAAAATATTGCACCTGCAACAATAAGTGCATCCCACCATAATAATAATTTTAACTGTTGCATACCAATGAGAATTGTCATAAGCGTGCCTACTAACACACCTTGTCGCACAGCCATCCCAACTTCTCCAAGTGTAAGCATGTCTTTAGCCATTTTATGCCATATCCATGTTAATATAAGAACAGCAAAACCACTGACAGTCAAAAAAAATGTCAAATAAAATAGGATGAATGCGATATTACCAACATCTAATGGATCAATCAATGATACAATAGCACAAAAAGCTATAAAACTAATTATTGTACCAATACGCAATCCCCATAAATATGATTGCAGAGTCATAAATTATATTTTTCTTGTAAATATTTCACTTGTAATTATACTCTCTAGAGCAATTTTTGACAAGAAAAATATACGTAACTATTCAAATTTATCCAACATAATAGTAAAAAAACTTAATTACATTACTTGTTGGATATCGTAGTGCTGTTTACATTTTACATGTTGAATACGATTTATATAATTTGCTATCTCGAGTACATTACAAATGAAGTCAAGAAATTTCATAACTCTAAAAGTGATCACTAATATTGTGAATATCGAGATTTCTATCCCACTTAGTTTACATTCGAGATAACGGATTTTATAACGAACTTTTTAGAGAAAGATAAATGGTTATAAATACAAAATTTATATATTGACAAAAATATAAAAAAATTACTATAATATAATTGGAAGGTCTTCAGAATAGTGTGCTGAATAACCCAGTCATATTTTTAAATAAAGAATAATAATCTTTGTCTAAAAATATGACTGGGGCATGAAACCCACCTGAACTACAGGGAAAAAATTTATTTTTTCCGATATTTTTTCAAAAGGGATTCATATGCACATTTGCATTGAGGACCTTTTATTTTATATAGATATTCCTTCAAAATATAAAAAAACAATCATATTCATGCTGATTGTTTTACTTTTATATAATACAAAACTATTATTGGCGGGGACGACCGGGCTCGAACCGGCGACCTTCTGCGTGACAGGCAGACGCTCTAACCAGGCTGAGCTACGCCCCCAACAAAAAATATTAAATTTCGACATGTATCAGGGGAGAGATTTGAACTCTCGACCTCGGGCTTATGAGTCCCGCGCTCTAACCAACTGAGCTACCCTGACTTACTCAGTTATAAGTTATAAAGCTAAAAGTATTTAACTTTATAAACTTTATAACTTGGTTGTTGCGGGGGTAGGATTTGAACCTACGACCTCCTGGTTATGAGCCAGACGAGCTGCCAAACTGCTCTACCCCGCTATAATTTAATACAAAAATATATCTCCATATACAAAAAAAATTGTACCATGCAAAAAATATACTGTCAACTATTCTAATATAAATCTAAATCACAAGACATCCAAAGCTTGTAAAAATATTTCATATACACCCAAAGCATTTTTTGCTTGCTCCTTTGTTATACGCAAATCATCTTTTGCTACAATCTGCTTTACAAGTGAATGCACATCACGAACAACATCCAAAGATGTGTAGGCACCTGCTGGAATCTGCGCTAAACGTTCTGCAAAATTTGTTCCATTATACCCTTGCAATTCTAATGATTTATAAACAAATTGATCAGCTTGCAATAACGCAGCTCTATATTGTTTTTCATCTTGTGATTTTAATCTACTCATAATAGATGCCCACTCTCTCATATCTGATTTTTTAGTTGCTTTTATATTTGAAACACCTTTTTGTAATTTACGTAATTGATTACGAACATCACTTAAATATACAAGCATCATAACATCAACAATTAAAACAGTAGAATAAATTACAAGAAAAATTTTAATCACAAAAAATGTTGTACTTTGTAAGAATAAAGTGTACCATTCCTGAATTGTCGTAAATATTGTAATAAAAATTTCTTCCATGATACTAAGCAACGTCTTTATGAATTTATTTCAAATGTATAGCCAGCATTAAGTATTCCCTCTTCATCAAACCACTTACCCATGAGTTGCCCACCAACTGGCAATGCCTTTCCATCTACATCTACAGTTCCAATAGGGATAGATATCGCTGGCACACCAGCTAAATTTGCTGTTACCGTATAAATATCAGACAAATACATTTTCAAAGGATCATCTGTTTTTTCTCCAAATTTAAATGCTACTTCTGGTGATGTCGGAGTAAAAATATAATCAACTTCTTCAAATACATTTTCAAAATCTTTTTTAATAAGTGCACGTACTTTTTGAGCCTTTTTATAATAAGCATCATAGTATCCCGCTGATAATATATACGTACCAAGCATAATACGTCTTTTTACTTCAGCTCCAAATCCTTTGCCACGAGATTCTAAATACTGATCTAGTATCGTTTTTGGTTCTACACCCTCTACTGCTCCATAACGCATGCCATCTAACCTAGCAAGATTTGAGCTAAGCTCTGCTGGCATAACAATGTAATACGTAGCTAGAGCATATTCAGTATGTGGCAATTTTACATCTACTACACTAGCCCCTAACTTTTTATATTTCTCAACAGCTTTCATAAACACCTCTTTTACAGAATCATCCAATCCCTCTCCCAAATATTCACTAGGTATTCCAATTTTTGCACCTTTTATATCCCCAACACAATAATCTTCATATGGTTTGTCACTACTTTTTGCACTAGTAGCATCCAACTCATCGCGCCCAGCAATTCTAGACAATACTATTGCAGCATCTTCTACAGTTTTTGTAATAGGACCTACCTGATCAAGACTTGAACCCATTGCAATTATTCCATAACGTGACACTCTCCCATAAGTAGGTTTAAGTCCAACAGTGCCACAAAAACTTGATGGCTGTCTCACAGATCCTCCTGTATCAGTGCCCAATGCCCACACACTTTCACCAGAAGCAACAGCCACAACACTTCCACCACTAGAACCACCAGGTACACGACTTGTATCAATAGGGTTTTTACTTGGACCAAAGGCTGAGGTCTCCGTACTACCTCCACACGCAAATTCATCCAAATTTGTTTTACCAAGTATAACTGCACCGCTATCTTTTATACGCTTTGAAACAGTTGCATCATATGGTGCAATATAATTTTCAAGTATTTTAGAAGAAGCTGTTGTTTTTACATTTGTTACACAAATATTATCTTTAAGAGCACAAGGCAATCCTGCCAAAAGATCAACCTTTTCACCTTTTTTTATTTTTTCATCTACTTCATCAGCCTGTTTCAAAGCCAAATCTTTTGTTATAGTCAAAAAAGCATTCAACTCCGAATCAGTTTGTTCAATTGTATCCAAATATTTCTGAGTAAGCTCTTTGGAAGTTATTTCCCCATCTAATAATTTTTTATGTAAATCTCTAATCATACTAAAAATTTATAAACATACAAACAAGTAAATAATTTTATATTTACTTTTTATCTCTTCATACTTTGATTTAACTTATAATACACTTTTTACTTCTATATAGTCATCTCGTTTGTTCGGTACATTTTTCATTATTAACTCTTTTCCATCTTGTTCCATTTCTACTACACTATCTACACGATATACATTTGTTACACCTGTTATGTGACCAATTTCTTCTATATTTTCTGTATCTACTTCTTGTAATTTTTCAAAATATCCCAATACACTTGATAAATCTTTTTGATAAGAATCTACCTCATCATCACTTACACCAATTCTCGCCAAAAGAGCAACATCATGTACTTCTTCTTTTGTTAAATTCATATATTGTCTTATTATCCTATTAGTTTTATAAAGTTTGTATTTCTTTAATAATTTACTTCATCATCATAATTCATCATATCGTAATTTTGTTTATCATTTGATATATTATTTATATCATCATCTAAATCTTTCAAAAAATTATCGTCATGTTCTACCTCATTTTTTATGCTATTAAAAACAGAATTTGAAGTATTGCCAGAATGAGTAGCTTGAAAACCAGCAAGTCCTACAATAAAAATGACAAAAAATATTATAGCAAAAAGCATCATGAGCAACAAACCATACAGAACATAGACAATAGAAACAACAGTTCTATTTGCGCCTTTTTGAGCATCCTTATAAATTACAGCTGAATGTGCTATCATATCATGTAATGCTTGTTTTTTTGAAGTAAATGCTGCCATCAAATATCCAATACTAAGTATAAGTCCAGAAACAAATTTACCTACTGTCTCACGCAAAATTACACTACCTAATGATAATTTTTGTCCATTTTCATTAATTACTTTTGCTCCAACTGCCATTTTACCGAGAGTTGCTTGAAACTTATATGTCATAAATATATAGTAGCCCCATCCAACCATAAGTCCAATGATTGCAAAAATAACTTGACCAACAATATTTATAAATACAGAATCATTCATGGAAGACACCATACCTACTACAAAACCAACCGGTAATACAATAATAGCAACTATAGGACCTATAATTAAACCATCAATTATACGTGCAGCTCCACGCACCCAAAATCCACTATAATGAAATCGTTGTGCACTACTAGATCCCTGTTGTAAAACTTCCTGTGGTTGTGTTGCTTTTGGTGGTGTTTGTGTATTTTGGATATTTTTTTCTTCTGTCATAAAATATATTTACTAATAATCTCACTTCTAATTATATGTCATTACTTAAATTTTGTACAATATCTAAAAATTTTATTAACTCAAAGTTTTACATACTTTCATTAATTTATCTTTATCAATAATTTTTATACCCAGTTTTTTGGCTTTTTCCAATTTTGAACCAGCTTTTTCACCTGCTACCACATAATCAGTTTTCTTACTTACTGTAGACACAATTTTTCCACCAGCATTACGAATAATTTCTTTTGCATTATCACGTGATAATGTAGGTAATGTTCCTGTTAACACAAATGTTTTTCCTTGTATATCTTTATTTATTTTTTTCCTTTTCTCAATAATAATTTGCACCCCTAAATCATACATACGCTTTAATATCTTTTTATTTTTTTCATCACCAAACCATTCAACTAAACTTTCAGATGCTCTAAAACCAATCCCATCAATTTTTTCCCACTGTTCCTTCTTAATCTGCGAAAAAATATCAACTAGATTATCTATACTAGATATTGCAAAATTTTTACTAATCAAGACAGCTGTTTCTTCTCCGACATAACGAATTCCCAACGCAAATAAAAATTTCTTTAACTTAATTTTTTTTGCGTTATTTATAGCTTCAATCAAATTCTGCGCAGATTTATCTGCAAAACGCTCAAGATGATCAACATCTCCAATCTTAAGCTCAAAAATATCTGCCATATCCGAAATGATACCTTCATCCATAAGCTGTTCGATAATTTTCCCTCCCAACCCATCAATATTGAAACCTTTTTTTGATACAAAATGACTAAGTTGTTCTTTTCTAATTGCAAATGAATTTTTATTCTTACAATAATATGCCGAACTTTCTTCTTCACCTTTAACACCAATCACATCTTTGACAACTGGACCGCCACAAACTTTTTCACAAGCTCCAATCATATTAAAATTACGCTCAGCACCTGTGCGCATATTTACAAGCACTTCCACAATCTCAGGTATAATATCTCCAGCTTTTTGGATAACAACCGTATCCCCGATTTTTACACCCAATCTATTAATCTCATCCGCATTATGCAATGTTGCCCTACTTACAGTGGTCCCCGCAACAGATACAGGACGCAGATGCGCCACAGGAGTAAGTACACCTGTTCTACCTACTTGCACAGTAATATTTTCTATCACAGTTGTTGTTCTTTCAGCTGGAAATTTATATGCTATGGCAAATCTAGGACTTTTACCAGTATATCCCAATGCCTTTTGCACTTCAACATCATTTATTTTTATAACTATACCATCTACCGCATATTCTTGATTATTTCTTTTATCAACCCATGATTGATAAAGTTTTTCTATTTCTTTAATAGATTTACAAAATTTACGATTTCGATTTGTTTTGAAACCAAGCTCATCCAACAAATCAAGTTCGCCTATTTGTGTCATTGGAGTAGAAAAATATTTCTCATTATTTTTCAATAAATCAATGTCATATACAAACATATCTAATTTGCGACTACCGGCAACCTTTGGATCAAGTTGACGAATTGAACCCGCCGCCGCATTTCTAGCATTAGCAAATTTCGGTTCTTCATTTACTTCTCTTTGTTTATTTATTCTTTTAAGCTCACTCTCAGGCAACCATACCTCTCCAACTGCCACCAAATCTATTGGATATGGTAATTCTAGCGGCACAGAATGAATAGTTTTTATATTATTTGTTACATCCTCACCTATAACACCGTCACCTCTAGTCGCTGCCGTTACTAAAATGCCTTTTTTATATGTAAGAATAATTTTAAGTCCATCAATTTTTATTTCACAACAATATTCTGGTTTTTTTTTAAATCCCTTTTTTATCATTAATCGTATTATTTTTTCTTCCCATTTTTCTAATTCTTCAAAATTAAAAAGGTCGTCAAAAGACCATTGCCTTACTAAATGTTGTGTTTTTTGAAACTGCTCAAGTGGCACTCCTCCTATTCTTTGAGTTGGGCTAGTAGACCTTTTTAATTCTGGATAAACCTCCTCCAAACCCCTCAATTCGTCCATTAAAGATGAATATACTACATCATCAACTGTTGGATCATCTTTAACATGATAAAGCAATCGCAATCTATCAATTTCTTTAGTTAATTTTTCGACACGCTCTTTTGCATGTTCTTTTGATAATTTTATAACCATAATTTATTTTAAATTTTATAGAAGTAGTACTGTACCATAATTACAAAAGTAGAGTTGTGCATTATTAAACAAAAATAAGGTTGCACTCAACACGCAGGTGCAAAATTATGCAGAAGCGAGGTTAAGTCTTAATTATGTAGGAGTAAAGTTGTGCCTTAATTGTGCTGGAGCGAGGTTGTGCTTCGGTCCGATATATTTCTGTATCCATTACATTTCCAAACATAAGGAACTAGTTACAAACCAACTTCTGCAAAAATTTCTATAAAATTATATATCACAACTTCCATTATCTTTCTTTCCTACTGCATCTATACATAATCTTTGTACTTCAGCTTCAGTCAATGCCCTGTCCCATATTCTCACATCATCAATATCACCTGTAAAATAATTACTTGCAGTATAATTATCACCTAACTGTGCTCCAATTGACAATGGCACATCTGACAGCACATTTATACCATTAGTTAAACTCACATTTGGTGCAAAGCCCTGTTTCTCTGTGTTAATATACATTTTCATATCATTATCGCCATTCTCTTTGCGCCAAGTAACTATAATATTTGTCCAACTATCCAAAGACAGATTATCTTTACATATTTTTTTATCATTCAACTCAAAACAAACTTCATTAGCGCTTTTGACATATAATTTATATCCTTTATCATTATTCCATTTAGATAAAATTGTGCCAGTGCCAGTAGATTTTATCCATGCAGAAATTGAAATCCCATTTGTCAAATTTAATTTATCTGCACTACTATTGTCTACATAATTTGCTGTGATTGAGCAATCGTATGGCGAACCGTGACATTCCCCATCCTTCACAAGCGCAGTAAGATAAGTATTTCCACTAAAATGCAATGCTTCTTTTGCATCAGTGCCAAATGCCGCATCACCCTCCCCACTTCCAACGTTTGAAACTCCAACTTCTTCTTTTACAATTCCCTCTACCCATGAACCATTAGTATTACATTCATCACAGGAAGGATTACCTTGTTTTTTATGATTCATCTTAGAAGTAGCCTTTTCACACGCATCAAATGACTGCACATATACATCTATTGGGTCACCATTTTCGTTAACACCACCATCTTTTATTTTAACTGAACTATCGCCACCAGCAGTGTTTAACTTACAAAGTGTTAAATTATAATTATTTCTCGACGAATCACCAGCCATAAATGATGTTTTTAAATCATCCTCATCTGTTAAGCGTGCATTTTGTGCTCTGTCTTCAAATGACCAATGCGATACCAGTCCTCGTCTCAAACTATCTTTTAACCGCAAAAATACCGCACGCGCTGCATTATTATGATTTCCAGTTGAACGAAATCTAGCCACATCTGCAAGTTGAGTATCACAATCTGTAATTGCATGAGTGTGTCCCCAACCTCCCGTAACCTTATTATCATTAGATTCACCTACTGTGTCATCACCCGTATCACCTTCATCTGTATATGCAGTAATGATAAACTCTGTATTTTGATTACCCATTCTAACTGGTGGAGGATTAGGTCCTGACGATGACTGACAATCGTAATCGTGTCCTCCTCCATACATATTATTCAATGCATCTGCAAAATCATTTAACGTATTATTTGGGTCAAGATCTTTATAAATACCTTGCAAAAACTCTTCCATCCCTTTATCTGCTTGTTGAAATGCCGACGAAGAATTAACAGTGATATCAGCACTCCTACGCTCAATCATAGAAATCGACGAAAGCGAAAATGTTGCCAAAAGTATAAAAGATAATATAATAAGCGCAAATACTAACACAGATCCTTTTTGTTTTTTCATATAAATATAATTATTAATTATTTTGTAAGAATTAAATTTCACCTTATTTTGCAAAAATAAAACTATATCTCTAAACATCCAAAACGGGTTACAAACCCGTTCCTGCAAAGTTCATTGTGCAAAAGCGAGATTGTACCTAGGTACGATATGTTTTTGTGTCCATTACATTTCCAAACATGTAAAACTAGACATAAACCAATCTCTACAGAAAAAATTTATCTTTTTGTTAAAAACTCAAATCTGATGGATAATCATACAAAGCCACAGAACTCTGAATATAAACAGGATCTACATGATCTGTATCTGAATTATTTTTTGGTTCTACTTTCATGCCTATTGTCGCTCTACCCATTGTATCAGTCGTACGAGAATTTTTGTGATCCATATATCTAGTCGGAGCAACCATAAATACACCCGTTACACTACCACTTGTTAATCTTTGCTTTTTATATGTATCACTACTAGGACTCCACACTCCTTGGCCATTAATACAATCATCAGTATCATTTACACCTACAGAAGTATCCGATTCCATCCAAAGTGCTGGAGCATTATAACCACCTTGCTCATCACTTGCCTCTTTAAATGTAAATTTAATACAAGCCTCTTGTGAAAAATCATAGACAATAAAACCTACATTTGACGATATTTTATACAAATGAAAATCATTTTTATTATCTGGGCCACCTTGTATGAATTCACGCAAATTTCCTTTTTCTGTATCTCCGACGATAGTAGCCGTACGCAAAGTTTTTGAAATATAATTAAGTGCAAATTGAGCATTTTCCAAATCACCTTGCATTACACGTGCTTTTTTTTGCGCATTGATCTGCCTCGCAAACACACCCACAATCGCTGTCATAATAATCATGAAAATAAAAATTGACACCATCATTTCCACAAGCGTAAACCCTTTTTTAGTTTTTGTTGAGTTCATTTTCCACATATTTTTTCAAATATCTCTAATAATTTATCCACGAAGTTAACCGTGTTTGAGCAAATGCACAATGCTTACTAATTTTACAACTCTGTTCTATATTTTCTGCTGTATTTGGAATTGTGCCACCTCGCCACACCACAACACTTGTCACCTTTGCTACCAATTTATCAATTTTATCTTGAGTCTTTGCTTGTTGAGGAGTTAATCCACTTTCCGTAGTTTCATATTTTATAAAAATTTTGCGTTTTAAATTAGCATCAGATACATTATTTCCACCTGATGAGTGTGAATATAAC